>NZ_JACJPW010000099.1 GCF_014696265.1 Aerosakkonema funiforme FACHB-1375
TGTCAATTTTTACAATACATTTGTACTATCCGTGGGTAGCGATCGCACTCCTGCAAGTGCCTTAACAAAAGTTCATACAGTGTCGATTACTTTTGTCCGACTACTTAGTCGATCTAAAGCTGTTGCCAATGCAGCGCCTTTGGTGTTAAAAGAAGATCGCCCAGCTTCTGCCATCTGAAGTTGATTGATTTGCAACAGAAAAGCCCATTCCCGTTGGAGAGCCGCGAAACAGGAAACAGCGGCGGCGAAAGGTTGACGGTAAGGAATTGGCTCTCTTGGTGGTTGGGCTGTACCTTGAGTTCGACTTAAAATAGAATGCAGCTGGTTACCGAAATGCTCGAAAGCAAACAGCGAGTAACCGCCGTTCGGGAGATCTCTGATAAACTGAATTTGATCGATCGCACTTATTTCGGGCAGGTTTAAAAGCAAAATCCCCGGTAGTACCAAAGTCGCTCCTATATCTTGATTGCTCAGCCAAGGTTGCGCCAGTTGCGCGAAACGATTGGTATCCTGAGCGTAAGCCATCGGCACAATCAAATCCACATCGCCTCTCCTCGCCCACAATTCCCAATTTTGTTGTAACTTTTGAATTCGTTCCTGTAGGGGATAACCGAAAACAGCAGCCGACAAGATTAAATTCGGGCGACGTTCCCGTACCATCTGGGATACTTCCGCCACAAAAGAATTGATTTGGTTTGTGCGAAATTCCGTCCACTTTTGCCACAGAGGACGATTGCTGGGAGAAATTTTAATCGGGTCAATCTTATTGATTTGCTGAAATAGCTGACGCGCTGCTTTGCCGTAACCGTAAACAGCTCCCCGACTGGGGTCTTGAAACGGGTAGCGAATATAGTCAATCTGCAATCCATCGACGTTATAGCGAGTAATTATTTCCTCAAACAACTTAAGTAAATAGCGCCGCACTTCTGGATTGGCTGGATCTAAAAACGGTTTCGTTTGTCCCGCCGGAATCATCCTACCTTGATTATCGTAATTCGCCCAATCGGGATGAGCGGAAATAATCGGGCCGGGATAGTTAGGAGGTTGGTTGAGAATAGCATTATGGCGCTGATTGCCAGCTGCAAAAGTCCACACCCAAGCGTGCAATTCCATACCGCGTTCGCGGGCTAATTTCACAGCTGAAGCTAGGGGGTCCCAACCTTTTGTGAGCGGGTTTTGTTCTGGTGCGACTTGACTGGGATAAATGGTGTAGCCGGCATTGACCGTTTCAAAAAAGATGGTGTTTATACCAGCTTGAACCAATCGATCGAACAGTCTGGCTAAACCGCGTTCCGAACCTGCTTGCACGATCGAACCGCGATCGAGCCAAATTGCCCGCACTTCCGATTGTGCGATCGGCTTATCCGTTGGGTACAGATTCCACAGACTTTGACGAGCTTGCAGCCACTGGCTTCTAGCTGTGGCGTAGTCTCGTTTGGCAACCAATTGGGGAAATGCTTGCAGCACTTCTCGCGCTTTTTGTAAAGTACCCAAGGCTGTATTTTGAATGCTGACTGGTGAAGCAGAGGCGACAGTCGGAGCAGAACCGATCGGGATAGTTTCTTTTTTCCCCGCCTCAAGAGCTCCCCCATTCCCCGTCTCCCTTGCCACGTTGGGATTAACGGCGTTGGCAGCTAAAAGGGCGCTTTCGACGCGACCGAGCAAATTTGCCAGCTCTTGCCTCATCACGATCGCGTCTTTAGCTGCGATCGGTTCTCCCCCTGGTTTAGGGCGAATGGCAGCAGTTGCCACCCGCTCGGTTGGGTCAATCGGTGCTGGCGACTGACGACTGGGAACTGATGGGCGACTGGCGGCTGGCGACTGACGATTGGGTGCTGGTGACTGAGAAACCCTCCCCCGCACTCCCGCTCCCCCACTCCCCCTTGTCGGAGCCGCAGCTACATTGCTTAAGGCACCGGGAGCAACGCAATTGCCTGTTGTTGGAGGTGCTGTTCCTGCTTGGGCGATATTGCCGTAACGGGTCAGAGCCGCCTTCAGCCAAGCCAAATCTAATTGAGAACTAGCGGCACTATTGACACCCCAGCGCCAGCCAAAAAAAGTTGTTCGGTTAGTTGTCACAACTGCCGGTGGCGAGTCGCTAATCGTCCATGTGGCGGCGGCTTGACTGTTCAAACCGGTAGGAATGATGACGCCGCCGTGAATAGTGCCACTGAGTTCTTGGCGCACCCACTCTTGCGTTCTCGTTCGCATCGGTTGCAGCGCTTCTGGTGCTGAGAGGGGAAAAGCCCAGTAAGCGCCCAGGAGACTGCGTAACATTTGGCGCACGCCAGGGGGAGAGAGGTTACCCATCGGCCCGCTGACGATCGCACGACCGCCTTTGCTCATCCATCCTTCCAGAGCGATCGCCTGCTCTTGAGTCAAACTTTCCACATTTGGCAAGAAAATCACCGAGATACCGTTCAAATCTGTCGCATTCTGGACTTTTTGCCAATCTACTACACAATAAGGCAGCCCGCTTTCGCCTAACCGAGTGGTAATACCGCTCCATTGGGTAGCGTTATCGGAGCTACGCACTACACCCAAGCGAATAGCTTGTGCTTCCGCAGGAGCAAAAGGTAAAAGTGCAAAGGAAAAAGGCAAAATAAACAAAGTAAGGAGATAGTTTATTTTTGTTATTTTTGCCTTTTGCTGTTTATTTACGAGTAACTTTTGCCCAGAAATAGATGAAACTGGAACTGACGCCTTTCTCCTCACTCTTAACACCTGATTTGTCACTCCTCACACCAATTTGAAATTTTAGATTTGAGATTTCAGATTTGAGATCGAACTTAAAATCTAAAATCTAAAATCTAAAATCTAAAATTCTTAGCCGACAATCTCATTAACTGGGAATCGATCCATCAGTTGGATGGCGCGACTGGCATTTTGCTTTAATGAATCGGACAAATAAGGTACATGGGGTATTTGCGAGAGAAAATCTAACGTCCGGCGTAACATCCGCACTACGTCTCCTTCATCTAAGGTTGTGTTTTCGCACAGATGCACCCACTCTACGCCCAACGCCCATTCTTGCACCAAACCAATTAAATCATCCTCAAGCCAAACTGGCAAAGCTACGTTGTGCCGACGCTGCATTTGGAATAGCTGGCGGCGCAAAGAGCGCAATTTGCCCATAGCTTCTTCCACTTGTGGAGCGGGATCGTAGTTAGTTCTGGCATCTGGGCGGGGTGTCTCGGTGACCAGAGCTGCACAAGCAGCCGCTAGGTGATGAGGGTCTAAATCGTCAAATTCTCTCGACATCAGCGCCAGTCCCAACCACAGCTCGTTATCCCCCCTAATGGCTGCTGCTGCTTGACCCATCCGGGTGGGTACTAATCCTTCCAAGCAACCAAACCCTTGTAAAATTTGGATCAGGTCGAGGAATTCTTCCCAATGGCGTTGGGTTTGTCTGTCGAGTTTTGCTTGACGATCGCCGATCTCTTCCTGCAAAGATACGATCCGGCGATAGCGTTTGAGCAGCGTACCGGGATTGCCCCAGCGATGGATGGGATGAGCTGCCACCTGCGCTTCCAGTGCTTTGACCGATTCAGCTTGGGCTAAGACTTCTGGGGGATCTGACGGCGGCGGTGGTATGGGGATGGTATTGGCGACAACAGCAGTTACTTCCGTACCTGTACGCACGCTACCGAGTTTCATGGCCATATCGGGCGGTGGCCCTGACAGGCGATCGACAGCGGCAATACGAGGCAATTCGGCATGAAAGCCAACCACGTCAATTGTCCCCACCACATACCAGCGGTTATCCTTTCCCAGACAGATCAGGTAGGGGCTTTGTCCGGGGCCGGGTATTTTATTCACCAAGGTGGCCGGCACAGGAGTAGACACAGGTACGTGTTTGCCTTTGAGGCTGAGTATAGTTCCCGCTACAGCATAGTGGAGGGCTAATGCCATGTCGCCCGCTTGCATAGAGGCAGACTGCTGTTGTAGGGTTTTGAGCAATTGCCGTTCTACTTTGAGTCGCTGTTGTAATTTTTCATAATTAGCTAAAGCGGCGGGTTCGACTTGCTGCATTTGAGACTGGAGATTTGCCAGTTCAGATTCCAGATCGGCGATCGCTTGTTGCTGCGGTTTGAGGTACAGTGTTGCCAAATACTGACCGAAACTGCGTTCTACCAAAGCTTTCGCCTCTTCTATACTGTGAGTTTGCAGTAGGTTCAACACCATACCGTAGCTGGGTGTAAACTGGCTGACGAGCGGATCGGGTTTGGATGTTGCCAGGTAAGCAGCTTCCTTCGCTCCTTCAAAAGGTGTTTGCAGCGTCGCCACATAGCCCCGTTCGTCCATCCCCCGACGCCCCGCCCGTCCGGCCATTTGCAAGAATTCCGAGGCGTTGAGTAACCTGTGTCCGCGATCGGTACGCTTGGAGAGGGTGGAAATTACGGTTGTCCGAGCGGGCATATTAATCCCAGCTGCCAGAGTTTCCGTGGCAAACACCACTTTAATCAATCCTTCTTGAAAAAGTTCTTCTACCAAACCTTTCCAAGTCGGTAAAATGCCCGCGTGATGGGCCGCAATCCCCCTAGAAAGCGGTTCGATCTGTCCAGATCTGCCTGCTTCGGGATAGCGTGCCAAAAATTCTTCGATTCTCCGTCTTAGCTGTTGCGCTTCTGCTTTATTCACCAGCGTCAGGTCGCCCACTTCTTCCACGGCTTGGTCGCAACCCCGACGGCTGAAGATAAAATAAATTGCCGGTAACATATCGCGTTCCCGCAATTGACTCAGCACAAAGTTCAAACTCGGACTTTCCGGTCGTTTTCCCGGTTGTTTTTGTGGGCCTTTAGGTTTGAGGCGAGGATTGATTTTGGTTAGATCGTCGTTTAGGAGAGGAAATAATCCTTTGGGAGAACAAAAGTGAAATTCCAGAGGTACGGGGCGGAAGTCTGAGTAAATCAGTTCGGTTGGGCCGTGAACGTTACCGATCCAGTCGGTCAGCTGTTCGCTGTTGGCAACGGTGGCGGAAAGCGCGACTAATTGAATTTCGCGGGGACAGTAGATGATCGATTCTTCCCAAACTGTACCCCGCTGGCGATCGTTCATGTAGTGGCACTCATCCAGGACTACCGCATCCACTCCAACTAACGATGTGCCAACTTCCCCTATTGGTGTGCCGTAGAGCATATTGCGGAAGATTTCTGTAGTCATCACCAAGATAGGGGCGTCCCGGTCGATCGACATATCACCGGTCAGCAATCCCACCATGTTTGGCCCAAACTGCTCGCTGAAGTCGCGCCACTTTTGGTTGGAAAGTGCTTTGAGGGGTGTGGTGTAAAATACTCGTCTGTTCCGCGCTAAGGCACGGTGAATGGCGTATTCTCCAATTAATGTTTTCCCCGAACCTGTGGGGGCACAAACGACGACGGATCGATCGGCGTTTAATGCGGCGATCGCTTTGAGCTGAAATTCATCCAGCGCAAATGGAAATAATTTATTTAGGTCGAGCTCTGCTGTAGTAGGCGAACGGTTCACACAAAAATCTTCCCATAATGTTACAGACTGGATTCCCCAAAATCTGACACAATCGAGATGCCGAGTCTGCCTGATTCTATCCAATTTTTACATCTATGAGGGGTTTGTCGCCCGGTATAGTTGCGGCAAACTAGCCCTTAAACAAATGCAACCGGACATCCTGCGATCTGGGAAGTCCGGTCATTTTGGCAAGGAAACATAACCGTGCCGATTATTTATGGTATTGATTGCTAGCCGACGTTAGAAGCAGAAAAAGCCACCACGACCAATCCGGCCACAAGCGCGATCGCTGCCACTCCCATGATTATATAGTTCCGCTGCTGGGTTTTGCTTGGAGGGGTGGCTTCGTACATCTTTGGCTCAATGGCAAAGTTGTTCAGACGACCGCCTTCTTCTGTGGTGTAGGGCATGAATTCTATCCTCGGTTTTTCTTATTTTAACTTATCGTAACAATTCTTATTGTATAGCATTTCTTAAAAAATTTACAAAAATTTACAATATTTTTAGGGGTTAGGGGAAGAGGGAGAAGGATAGCGGGGGAACGGAGGAGCGGAAGAATTAATATTTTGCCTTTTTTGTTTCCCCTAACCCCTAACCCCTAACCCCTAACCCCTAACCCCTAGCCCCTAACCCCTAACCCCTAGCTGTTAATAATGCCGCTGAGGGGCGAACTAGCGCTGGCGTATGCTTTGACAGGAATTCGGCCTGCTAGATAGGCGAGACGCCCCGCTTCTGCTGCCATAGCCATTGCCCGTGCCATTGCGGGGGGATTCTGAGCCTGAGCGATCGCAGTATTGATCAACAAGGCATCGGCTCCCATCTCCATTGCGGCGGCGGCTTCGCTGGGCGCTCCAATGCCGGCATCCACTACCACAGGAACTTGTGCGTTGTCAATAATTATTTGAATATTGGCGGCATTTTTTAGGCCCTGTCCCGAACCGATCGGCGAAGCGAGAGGCATAACGGTAGCGCAACCGACTTCTTCTAAACGTTTTGCTAGCATGGGGTCGGCATTGATGTAAGGCAGAACGACAAAGCCTTCTTTGACCAGTTTCTCAGCAGCTGCCAAAGTGCCGATCGGATCTGGTAGTAAATATTTAGGATCGGGAATCACCTCTAATTTGACAAAGTTATTGTCTTCTTGCCCCAATATTTTGGCCATTTCCCGTCCCAGTCTAGCTACGCGGATGGCATCTTCAGCGGTTTGACAGCCTGCCGTATTGGGCAACATCCAAATTTTAGACCAGTCGATCGCTTCTGCGAGTCCTTCGTGTCCGGGTGCGTTGCTTTGCACTCTTCTTACCGCAACGGTGACAATTTCGCAACTGCTGGCAATGATACTTTGCTGCATTTCTGCAATATTGCGATATTTGCCAGTTCCCGTCATCAGGCGCGACTGGAAAGTTTTGCCGGCGATAGTGAGGGATTTATCTAAAAAACGGAAATCGCTTGTTTGTGGGGATGATTTATCTAAAGTTTGCATTTCTGTGTTTCCTACGTGGGTGAAGTGCCTCTAGCACCGGTTTCTTAATTTTCTTAGATTTCTCTGCTTCGGTAACGCTAAGTATTGCTAAACCGTGAGTAGTGAAAATGATTCAGAAGCGGGTCGTGTTTTTGCTCTAAAATTACATCGGCAATCAGAAAAGCGGTGATAGGCGCTAACAAAATCCCGTTGCGATAGTGTCCTGTTGCTAGGGTCAAATTGTCGTAAGCACTCCCTCCCAATATCGGCAATTCGTCTGGCGTTGTCGGTCGAAATCCCCACCATAATTCTTGAATGGGAAAATGTTGTAATTCGGGATAAAGTCGAATCGCTCGTGCCAGCAATGCTTGTATTCCCCCGGTTGTATTATAAGGTGCGAAGCCTACATCTTCACTGCTTGCTCCTATGATAATTCTGCCATCTCGACGCGGCACGATGTAAATTTCCGAGCCAAACAAAACTTGTTTTAAAGGTAACCTTCGCTCTTGCCCGACCGTCAATGGTAAAGATGAAAAGGAAGATACTTTCTCTGTTGTCAACGAGGGAGATAAAAAGAAACATTCTTTTCCCTCTGGTGACAGGGGTGATTCCAGGGAAGGTAAAGGCACGCGCACGGATAGCATTTGTCCCTTTTTGGGATATACTGGCACAGACAGTAATTGATTTGACCAGGCACCAGTTGCTAAAACATATTGTTGAGCTTGCCAATCTCCAGCAGATGTTTTAACGCCGATGACTTGCTTGTTCTGTGTTTGAATTTCTTCAACATTTACGCCTTCGCAAATATTAATGCCTAATTGTTGTGCTGCTGCCCACAATGTTATTGCTAAAGCGCGATTATCTACTTGTCCGTCTTCGGGATACCACCATCCACCGACTACTTCCGAACTCAATCCCGGCTGATGCTGATGAATGGCTTCCTTATCCAACCATATGCTAACAGGAAATTTTCCGCTGACCTTCTGCTCAGATGAAATATTGCTTGCTCGCGACTGGATATCATAGGCTGGGGAGAGAATGCCACAAGGCCAGAATCCTGTTGGCGTACCCGTAATTTGTTCTAGTTTACTTGTCCAATCTGGATACAATGCCCGACTGCGGAGACATAAATCCAGCATAGGGCTGGGAGGTAATTGTTCGGCTTGCGGTGCTAACATTCCAGCTGCTGCGTGGGCGGCTGCTTGCTGAAAGTCTCGCGTCAGAACGGTAACATTTGCTCCCCGTAATTTTAGTTCGATCGCCAGGGAAAGGCCAACGATACCGCCACCGATAATGAGAATGTCGCTCAGTAGATTCATTCAATCAAAATATCAATCAAAATATTGACACTTTTAATGCAATTTTTTACCACAGTGCGGGTATGGGATCTTCTTCATTTGGAGATGGAGAATGAGAAGGTTTTGGTGTTTGTTCATCGCTGGGTTCGTCTGGGGAGGCAGTGGGACTCGAAGACGGATGAGAAGGTGTGTTAGTATCCTCCCCAGGAAGGCGAGTGTTGAATCCAGCGATGACTGCCATAGCGATCGCAACAATCAGCAAGATCGCAATCAGACCGATAACGTTAAAGCCGGTAAATTGGTTCATAGATGTCGAGCCGTTTGCCTATCTTGTCTTGTCCGATCGATCGCAATCTATCATTTGACGGCAAATTTATCGAGCTCTTGAGAAGGTAAAATCTCAAGAGCTGGCAAAGCTATAGTATCGATAATCTCGATCGAATCGGGAAACTAAGCTTGGGGCGTCCAGACGGTGCGATCGCCCTGTCCCCACATCCCATCAAATTTTGTCACGGAAACATCACCTAAAACTTTGGTTTGGCAGGCCAAACGCAGGTTTTTCGCGGGAGAATGGGGAGGAAGAGCCAGCCGCCCTTTTTCTCGCCAGCTAGCTTCGGAAACTTCCCCGTCTACCTTAACGGCACAGGTGCCGCAAGTGCCAAGGCCCCGACAGTTCATCACTGTGGCTTTATCGTTGTACAGAGCGACGTTGTTATCCAACAAAACTTTACGCAGATTTGCGCCAGACTCTACTTCAAAAGTCTTCCCTTGTGCTGTTACCTTTGGCATATTTATTAAACGTAGATGACTTCCTAAATTTTTTCACATTTGTTATCAATAGGTGATTTATCCTTGTTATCCTCCCTCTCCATGACCCCCGACACCTCCAACCAGATTTGGATTTACGATACCACGCTCCGCGACGGCGCTCAGCGCGAAGGACTTTCCCTATCGCTGGAAGATAAATTGCGGATTGCCCACCAGCTAGACCAATTGGGAATTCCCTTTATTGAAGGGGGATGGCCGGGGGCGAATCCCAAGGATGTGCAATTTTTCTGGAAACTGAAGGAACAACCGTTACAGCAAGCGGAAGTGGTGGCTTTTTGCTCGACGCGACGACCGGGCACGACAGCTGCTCAAGATTCCATGTTGCAAGCGATTCTGGCGGCAGGTACGCGGTGGGTGACGATTTTCGGCAAATCTTGGGATTTGCACGTTACAGAGAGTTTGAAAGCTAGTTTAGAAGAGAATTTGGCGATGATCGGGGATACGATCGAGTATCTCCGCAGCCAAGGACGCCGGGTGATTTACGATGCCGAGCATTGGTTTGATGGTTACAAACACAATCCAGAATACGCTCTCCAGACATTGAAAAGTGCGATCGCCGCCGGTGCCGAATGGATTGTCCTCTGCGATACGAACGGCGGTACTCTTCCCCACGAGATTAGTCAAATTGTCCGCGATGTGGTAAAAGCGATCGCACCAGAAGAGAGTTCCCCATCCAAAATCCAAAATCCAAAATCCAAAATCCAGCTGGGTGTCCACACCCATAACGATTCGGATACAGCAGTTGCCAATGCGATCGCTGCTGTCATGGAAGGTGTGAGAATGGTGCAAGGCACCATGAATGGCTACGGCGAACGCTGCGGCAATGCCAATCTCTGTTCTCTCATTCCCAATTTGCAACTGAAGCTGGGTTATTCCTGTATCAAAGATGAGCAACTAAAACAGCTCACCCAAGCCAGTCGCTTTATTAGTGAAATCGCCAATTTAGCGCCAGACGAACACGCACCTTTTGTCGGACTGTCTGCTTTCGCCCACAAAGGTGGCATCCACGTCAGCGCAGTTGAGCGCAATCCTTTAACTTACGAACACCTTGAGCCGGAAACCGTCGGAAATCGTCGCCGCATCGTCGTTTCCGACCAGTCTGGGCTGAGCAATGTTTTAGCAAAAGCCCGCAGTTTCGGTATCGACCTGGATAAACAAAATCCCGCTTGTCGTCACATTCTACAACGTCTCAAAGAATTGGAGAATGAAGGCTATCAATTTGAGGCGGCAGAAGGCAGTTTCGATTTGCTGATGCGCGAAGCATTGGGACAACGAGAAAAATTCTTTGAACTCAAAGGTTTTCGACTTCATTGCGATATTGCTCCCTGCGATGGCGAGTCGAACTGCCTTCCCTACGCCCTCGCCACGATCAAAGTTTCTGTCAATGGCAAAGATATCTTAGAAGCGGCGGAAGGAAATGGGCCGGTTGCCGCGTTGGATGCCGCCTTACGCAAAGCCTTGGTGAATTTTTATCCCATAATTGGTCAATTTTACCTTACCGATTATAAGGTGCGGATTCTCAACAGCAACACGGGAACTTCTGCGAAAACTCGCGTTTTGGTCGAGTCTAGCAACGGTCATCAACGTTGGACGACGGTGGGAGTTTCAACTAATATTTTGGAAGCTTCCTATCAGGCGGTAGTAGAAGGGTTGGAGTATGGTTTGCTGTTGCATTCTTCAGCAAAGGTAGCACTCGCTAATTCATAGGTTAGATGGTCAGTTGTCAGTTGTTAGTTGTTCTTCTCTACTGACAACTAGCAACGCCCTCTCTCCCTCTGGCAATGATGACGGTTTGCTCACTGCCAGCGAAATCCTTTCTTTGAAGCTAAATGCGGAATTAGTTGTTCTGAGCGCCTGCGATACTGGAAGAGGAAAAATTACCGGCGATGGCGTTATCGGATTATCTCGCAGCTTGATTAGTGCGGGTGTACCCAGTGTGGTAGTGTCTCTCTGGTCGGTGCCAGACGCGCCAACAGCATCGTTAATGGCAGAATTTTATCAAAATCTGCAAAAACAACCAGATAAAGGTCAAGCACTGCGTCAGGCGATGCTGACGACGATGAAAAAATATCCCATCCCCAGAGATTGGGCCGCCTTTACTTTGATTGGTGAAGCTGAGTAGAACTGGAAGATACTTTGGAATTGTGCTATTATCAACAAGACTGTAAAATTGCCTTTGGATAACCATAGGCATTTAAGACAAGGCTAAAAAAACGCTTGCTTGTCCGTTTTATGCTAAGCTAGTAGGGTAGAAGTTCGCTTCCCCACTGCACAGAACTAAAAGCACCGGTCACCCAAAAGAAGTGGGAAGCCTTTTTCGGTTAAATATTTGCAAAAATAAATCCAATTCAATGGAGTTTATGACTCAACAAGTTATTCACCCGATGGTGAAGATGCAACGTCAGGTGCGATCTCTTGTGGAATCCAATTTAATCAAACCCAGCGATAGTCTTTGGAAAATCGCCCTGCTCTACGGGGATGAATGGCCTCACTGGAAAAAGGAATTGCTGGAATTTGGTTTCACAACGCAAGATCCGATCTCCGATTTGCTGGCTGTAGAAGCCTGGGAAGAGGAATAGCACTGCGGGCTGAGTTTGGAATTGAAGATTCAAAACTTTTCTAAAGGCAAGCAGCTAAAGCTGTAGCAAGTTCCTTTGCGGTTTGGTAGCGATCGCGCACATTGGGCTTAGTCACTTTTTCGATGGCAGCTCGCAATTTGGGTGCGATCGTCGGCACATTTTCCAGCTGAAACTGGTAAACTCTTCCCTGCTTGCGATAAAACTTGTGGGGCGCTTCCCCAGTGAGCAGGAAAATTAAAGTTGCCCCAACTGCATAAAGGTCAGACTGGGTTACAGGTTGGCCTCGGTCTTGTTCCGGGGCGCTGTAACCTTCTGCGCCGATGCGAGTACCCAAAGGAGTGCCGATTTCTTTAACAGCGCCAAAATCGAGTACCACAATGCGATTGTCCACTGCTTTCACTAATAAGTTTGCCGGTTTAATATCGCGGTGAATGAGTGGGGGGTCTTGTCTGTGGATGTAGTCCAACACATCGCAAGTTTGGATCGCCCACTCGCTCGCCTGTTTTGGCGTTACAGGCCCATTTTTGTAGATGCGTTTCTCCAAATCCTCACCGTGAACCAGTTCCATCACCAGATATTTTTTACCCCTTTCCGTAAAAAAGTCAAAAAACTGGGGAATACCGGGATGGTGTAGCGCTTTAAGGGTACGAGCTTCCCTTTCAAATAATTCTTGGGCCTTGCTTATTTCAGCCATATCCGCATTCATTTCCTTAATCACCACCAACCCCTGGACTTCCGTAGGTGTGCCACCTGCCCCAGCTTGCGCTTGGGGAACCCAGGCCAGATAAGTCGTACCCATTCCGCCTTGTCCCAGAGTCCGTAATATCTGGTACTGGCGGATAGCACGTTCTACGCGCAACGGTTGACCGCAGTGAATGCAGAATAGATTGTTGGGAGAATTATCTGCGTGATTGCAGGTAGATGCTATAGCAGACCTGGGTGGAGAGACAGACTGGGCATGGAATTTGAGCATCGGCCCTCCGTGCGCCAACTGGAGGACAGAACCATTTGCCAGCCAAGCTTGAGACACTAAAATACCATCCAGAAAAGTGCCATTAGTGCCTTGATTGACGAGACGCCAAGCGGTAGAGGCCAGATTGCTTCCCGATCTCGATCCTGATATCTCCATTCGTCGCAGTTCCAGATGGTAGCGGGAAACCCGGCTATCGCTGAGAACCACATCATTATCTGGCGCTCGGCCAATCCGAATAAAATTCTGGTTATCAAAGCGCCATTGTTGCAGAGGCTCAGGTTGTTGGGTATGTAAAAGAGTCAGCGTGACCGCATCGGAAAATCCCATTATTCGTTGGTCAGTTGTCAGTTGTCAGTTGTCAGTTGTCTTTGCTTGGCTTTGGTGGAATAGCACGCTCGATAAACTGAATTAGATCCCTCTAGATCCCCGACTTCTTCAAGAAGTCGGGGATCTAGAGCTAAGTGCCATTCGGCTTTGCAGCAGCTATGACCGCCGATCTATGACAGTTAGCTATTACCAACTCTAGCTTGCTCCAGATCCGGTCGCACTTTCGCCCGAATCAGGACTGCGGTGATATTATCGTGGCCGTTATAGTTGTTCGCTAGATCGATCAACTCATTTACTCCTTGTTCCAGACTAGCTCGCGAACTGAGCAGAGGTTGGAGATGAGTTTGCCAATGAGCTTCGATCAAGTCGTTATCCGACAAACCATCGGAACACAACAGCAGCAGGGTATCTTCATTTAGCTCGAAGAATTCGATGTCCGGCTCAACAAAATGCTCGTTGCGCGGGCCCAAAGCTTGGGTAAGCTGGTAGGAATCGGGACGAGAATAGGCGATCGATCTTTCTACGCCTCGTTTAATTTCTCGTTGACCGACCTCATGGTCTGTCGTGACTTGCTCCAAGCCCTGTCTGCGACTGAGGCGGTAGAGGCGAGAGTCTCCTACGTGAGCGACGACAACTTGCGTTTCCTGAACTAAAACCATTACCAGGGTAGTGCCCATACGCCCGCTGCCAGAGCGAGCATCCTGTTGGTTTACATCGTAGATAGCTTGATTGGCTTTGAGTACTGCCTCGCGGATCGTATCTTCGTCAGGCAGATCCTCTTTCCAATTGTCTTGGAAGTACTGGCTGAGAGTTTTCACCGCTAAAGCGCTGGCAACTTCTCCACCAGCATGACCGCCCATACCATCGCAGAGGATATACAAACCACGGGCCAGGACATTTCGACCCAAGGGTGTTTCGGCCTTGACGAACGAAGTTCTGATGCCAAAGTAGTCCTCGTTGTGCCGCCGTTGCCGACCCACATCTGTGCGCCCAGCGTCTTCCAAGCTGAGCAACTGCATGGGTAGAACAATCGTAGGCGTTTCGTTTTCATCGCCGGGATGGCCGGGATAATAAGTTGGATGCTCTTTGGTAGAAGCAGAGGGGGTATAGGTTGGCGCGAAATTGAGGTTGTTTTCGGCGGGATCGACAGGGGGCATAGGGGTGGGCTCGGTAGTGTCACCTTGAAATTCCTCTGCGATCGCTTGCAAGCGCGATCGCAGTATATCGATAGTTTGAATTGTGTTTTCCTTCAGGTCGCTCATCAGCATGGCTAGCGGGCCAAATAGAGTCCGCCCCGACTCTAAAAATAGCTGCTGCCAAACTTGGCCTAATACTTCCAGCGTCGGGCTGAAGTTATCCGGGTCTTGCTCTAAGCGTAATAGCCCTAAAGATTGGTCTTCATCCACCCGCAAATTATTTAAATCCACTAGGGTAGTGAGGCAATGCCAGGGTTCCAGAGCTACCCATATAGAGGCCATTTCGTGGAGCAGATGCAATAGGTGCATTTGGGGAATTTGGTCATCTCTCCACAGGTCTACCAACAGAGGCCAAGCAGACCTATCTTCTAATAAAACTATCTGCTGTCCGTTACTTATCCAAGCATCTTGAATTCGGGGCAGGGCTGGATATAACTGCGATTGTAGCGCCACATACGCTTTGGCAAGCGCCGGGACGGAAGCTCTTGATGCCGAAGAGATCGGAAGGTTTTTTTCCTCAGTGCTTTGTCGATCGAGCAAGACTTGTAGAGGAGACTCTTGCAGGGGTTGACAGTCTAACACTCTTATGAGCATTTCCCCGTTTGCGATCGGGGTCAAACTTTCCAGGAGTTGATAGCGTTGTTGAGGATCTAAAAAACTCTCCGGAAGCAGTCCAGATCCGGGCTGGCTGGTGTTATCCCCACTATCGGTCTGGGCTTGATTCTCTAACTGATGTTGTCCCGATCGATCTTTATCCCAGGAAACCTGGATTTCTGTTGAATTTGCTGAAGCTGCTTCGCTATCTAAAACTGTCGTTGTTAAAGGCAAGTTTGAAGTGTCATTTTTTACACCAATTGCTGCTTTTATTTCAGTGTTTCCCCCATGAGGCGATGGCGGCGGTGACGCTTCTAGCTTTCCTGAGATAATGCCCAACCACACAGTTCCCGTGAACGTGTCGCAGTTTTGACATACTTTAGCGCTGTAGGCGACTTGAGAGCCACATTCCGGACAAACTTTGTGCGTCAAAGAGGTACCGCATTGCTGACAAAATTTATTCGCATCCGGGTTTTCAAAGTGACATTGGGGGCAGACAAGCATTTTGGGTACTTCCTCAATTCCCTTTCCTGGGCTTTTTCATGGTGGGGTACAACCTAGTGCCGCTACGCGGAAGTCAAAAGTCACTCATTCAAAAGTCCTTTGAGCGTCAGGCATTCAACTACTTCCGATCTGGTGGATTACTTCTGCCATGCTGCACTAGCCGCAGCATTTCCTACGGCATAGCCCTGTGTACAGGTTAACTGATATATCGGGCTTAGGGTATCTAGAAAAAGTCAAAAGTTAAAATTCAAAAGGGAGAGGGAGAGCGGGGGATGGGGGGAGTTAAAAGTCAAAAGTCACTCAGTCAAAAGTCAAAATTCCTCCCGCACCCCTGCACCCCTGCACCCCCGCTCTCCCGACTACCTCTTCCTACTTTTAACAGGGGTGCGAGTTCATCTGGGGTTAAGTCCCGCCACTGACCGGGTTCTAGACCTGACAAACGCAGGTGGGCGATCGCCACTCTTACCAGTCGCAATGTCGGAAATCCCACCGCTGCTGTCATTCGCCTCACTTGACGGTTGCGCCCTTCTGTGAGTGTAATTTCTAACCAGCAGGTCGGTACGTTTTTGCGAAAGCGAATGGGGGGGTCGCGGGGAGGCAAAGCTGGTTCTGTCGGTAACATTTTTACACAAGCCGATCGAGTGCGGTAATTTTGAATTACCACACCCTTTCGCAAACGTTCCAATGCGTCTTCTTCTGGAATTCGCTCCACTTGTACCCAGTACGTGCGGGGATGTTCAAATTTAGGATCGCTGAGGCGATGCTGTAACTGTCCGTTATTTGTCAGCAGCAGCAATCCTTCGCTATCTCTGTCTAGCCGTCCGACCGGGTAAACAGAGGGAACTGGTATGTAGTCTTTGAGTGTGAGCCTTTTTTCTTCGGTGCTTTCGTTGTCTGTAAATTGGGTTAAAACGTTGTAAGGCTTGTAAAAAAGGATATAACGATCGGGCGGCTTAGACAATTTTGGATTTTGGATTTTGGATTTTGGATTTTGGATTGAAATCCGATCTGCCATCTGCAATCTACTGCTTTGAAATTTCCCAATTACCAATTATCTTAGCTGCTACAGTTTCGTCGCTACGTTCGTGTCTAAAGGACAAACACAAGCTTCTCGCTGCAACCAGCGCACGCCTACCTGATGCAGAGCGCTCATAATGGGTTGAATTTCGCGACCTTTTTCGGTCAAAGAATATTCTACACGGGGAGGTATTTCTGCATAAACTTTGCGTTCTACCAAACCGTGGGCTTCTAATTCCCGCAGCCTCATCGTTAGCGTTTTGCTGCTAATGCCGGGGAGCGCATCTAAGAACTGATGAGTACGACGCGATCCCGCAAACAGTTCTCGCAGAATCAGAACAGACCATTTACTGCCGATCAAGTCCAGCGCGAACTGAATTGGGCATTCGATATCTAAGCATTGGCTAGTGTCAAACATGAGATCACTCTAAATATAGATGTTTCTAATTCTCATTGTTATCTATCCTTCCAAGGGTTTCATAGGATACTTGTTGCCAAAGAGAAGATTTAACTTTCTCTTAAGAAATCAACTATCCGTTTTTGCCGGTCTAATTTTTTACTTTTGGAAAGTATGCTGTCTGGCAAGTAACTGAGTGTTTATCGGAATGGGGATCGCAGGATGCAAATAGATGGGTAAGCATAACCATTCTGAATAAAAAGCTAAATTACGGCCTTATAAGCAGATTTTACGATGATACGGCTGCTTGTGAGCCTGTTGGTATTTTTAATTCATACGTTCTATCAGAATCGCGTTATTTCTCGCTTTTAGGTGTTAGAAACAGTACCCAGAGTAGGGTACTTTGCTTATTTATATGTTGCACCCATACGAAACTATGGGAATGTGGCGCAGATCCGATTGGTTGAAAGTCCATTTTGCCCAATCTTGGAACGAGTTGCATCACTTGCTCATCATCGCATCTCTTGGATGCCATCTGGGGTGACATAACGCTGAATTTTTGTTGGTTGTGATGCCATAATTTGATTGTAGGCGATCGCCTTTTATTTTACTATGCGATCGCATTCCATAATCCCAATTATAATCTTTCTTTAACCCAATTACGAAATGCTTTCATCGTCGCATTTCTACCCACAACTTTACTCTGTTCGACACTCTGATGTATGACATCGCGTAAATCGTAAAATTGTGAAAATATGCGGCTATTTTCCGATTCGATATATTTACCATCTTGCAGCACATTAATTTGCAACCTTTGTCCGTTGTATCGCCACAATTCTGGAACTCCCAAGCCTTCATAATTGGTGAAAGTAGTACGAGATGTGATATCAATTTCAATCGCTAAGTCCGGCGGCGGGTCTACAGTTAAATCGATTTTTTTCTTGCCTCGGATAGCTGCTTCATTTTGGATATAGAAACTAGCATCTGGTTCTACACCTTGAGCCATATTTTCCTTTTTGAAAGTTGTAGAACCAGAATCTATAAAATCGATATCCAGTTCTTCAAGTAAAATCTTGACAAAATCGCCAATAAACCCTTTATCGAATTCATGTTCTAGCAGTGGTGCCATAATCTCCAAACAACCTTTGCTGTAAGAAACTCTCGCCGCCCGACTTTCTCCCAATTCGTCTAAAATTTGCTCGAACATTTGCCAACTGATGTCTTTCAATTGCAGAACATTGCCAGGGGGGATAATCAATTGTTTGAGTTCTAGCTGCATAGTTTCACCACCTTTAATCGGCTAGCTAAAATATAACATTTCAAAAGGTACGTTGTTGCGCTTTAGCGCTAAAGCTGGGCAAACATCGGCGTATCATTGCCCCTATCTGCGTTCATCTGCGTTCATCTGTCTTCATCTGCGGTAAAAATTTAACTAACGATTCTCACCAACGATTTCCGAATATCGCTGATATTATTTCTCCTCGCTTCGCGATTGTATAAATTAACCGCATATAAAAGCGGATAAACGCGGATGAACGCAGATGTAAATGTAGATTTGGGATATTCAAGAAACCCGGTTTATTGAAGAAACCGGGTTTCTGTGATGGAAATTGAAGCTTTGGCGCTAAAGCGCAACAACGTACCTTTTTAATATGTTGATATTCAACAAGTTTTTGATATCTGACGCACCCTAGTTAGAGAGATGAAAAGAAACTGGGTTTCTGGTAATGGGTTGTCAATTATATCGGTGGGAAACTATCAAAGAAACTCGGTTTTTCGTCGCACAAAAGTCTTTTCGCATTGGTTCTTAGGGGGAAATGCGCCAAAGTTTGATAGTATTGTCATAACTGCCACTACTGGCAAGGGTTTGACCATCGGGACTGAAGGCGACTGAATTAACATCGTTGGAATGTCCGGTGAGGGTGGTTTTCAATTGACCACTGTGGATATCCCAGATTTTGATAGTTTTGTCATCACTGCCACTAGCAAGGGTTTGACCATCGGGACTGAAGGCGACTGAATTAACATTGTCGGAATGTCCAGTGAGGGTGGTTTTCAATTGACCACTGCGGATATCCCAGATTTTGATCGTATTGTCACGACTGCCACTAGCAAGGGTCTGACCATCGGGACTGAAGGCGACTGACCTAACCCAGTTGGAATGTCCGGTGAGGGTGGTTTTCAATTTGCCACTGCGGATATCCCAGATTTTGATAGTATCGTCAAAACTTCCACTAGCAAGGGTTTGACCATCGGGACTGAAGGCGACTGAATTAACCGAGTTGGAATGTCCGGTGAGGGTGGTTTTGAGGGAAAATGACGAAATTAGTAGGGAAATCGGATTGCTATTAAATTGCTTTTGACAATATATCTGTACTTCTCTACTAATCAACCCTAAAACGGCACTGCCAACAAGCAGACCGCCAATAAGCAATTTATTTTTCAGCTTTCCCTGTGACGACGGCTTTTTAGGAGTTGAAATACTAGGAGAAGGCAACAATTTTAACCATTTTGCGACAGACTGAGGACGGTCTTTTGCCTTCAGTGCCATCCCTTTGAGTATCGCCCGATTTACGTTATCGCTGATACTGGAATTATGCTGCTTTGGTGGCGTTAATGGCGTACCTGCCGCCCGGAGTGGGGAAGGTTGGGGGAATTTAGCTGTTAAAATCACGTACAGCGTCGCCGCTAAAGCATAAACATCGGTATAAGCGCCCCGTTTCTCCCGTCTGTCATATTGTTCGATAGGTGCAAAAAATTCAGTCCGGTATTCTGTATGCGTCTGGGTAACATCTTGGGTAAACTCGCGGGCGATGCCAAAATCAATTAACACCGCTTCCAATTTACCAGAACGCAACATAATATTTTGCGGTTTGACATCGCGATGCAACAAACCTTGCTGGTGAACTACTGTCAGCGCCTCACCTATCTGCTGAATATAGCGCAACGCCTCTGCTTCCGGCAAAACTCCTTGCTTGATAACGCGATTGGCTAAATCTTCCCCATCTATATATTCCATCACCATGCACCACAGTTGCCCTTCTTGGACAACTTCGTTAATTTTGACGATATGGGGATTAGTGCATTTCGCCAGTCGCAGCGCCTCGTTGAGAAAATCTTGCTGCAATTGGTTAAAATCGGGGCGACTTTGCACGGTGTCGTTAAGTGTTTTGATGACTACACGGTGTCCGTTGGCAGTTGTGGCAAGATAGGTGATACCGAAACCACCATCGCCTACTTTTTTTTCGATGGTGTATTTGCCGTTTTGGAGTTTATGTCCGTTTACCCAAGTCATTTTTCGCGATTTGGTGGCGCTTGGGTTTATTATCGTCTAGAAATTGGGTTTTTTGGAGAAATTAGAAACCCGGTTTTTTGGAAAAACCGGGTTTCTGAGGGTAGAGCAAAGTCCAGTAATCGATATTGGCAAAAGTAACATAATGTGAATTTATATTTAGACCTTGGCAGGGCGAAGCATTCGGACAGAAAATCTAGGGTTTTGTGCAATAAATTGTCGCCCGAATGCTTCGCCCCTACACAATACATATTTTATTTGTTTTGTCAATTTATTCTACTGGACTCGCACTCTAGATATGCTATGTTTAAAATTCTTTAACTAACCATTGCCACTCGACTACTACAGACTGAGGAATTTTAAGGGAAAAATCTTCTCTGCCCACTAGGGGAAAAGAAAGTGTCAAAGCTTCATTTTGGGGTAATTTATCGATAATATTTGTGACGTTATATTGACCGACATTTGCTGCGGGAGATGCTTCGGCAAACTCATCTCCTGCCGTTAGCAATTTACCGCTATCTGTGAGAATTTCTAAGGAATGTGGATGGACAAATTCGACTATGCCTGGAAAACCGACTAAGCGGAGATTGAAAGCAGTTTGTTCGCGAGATTTTATCTGTTTGCCGATTTCTGTAGGAGAAATATTTAATGCTGTTCCAGAAGTAACTTTGAATAGTAGCACTTGCCAAGCATAGCCATATTTATCTCGCAAAGAATTTTGAGAATGATAGCGCATTAGTCCTGGTGCATCTTGGTGCTGTCGGAGTACGGCAGCAGCTGGTTGACAAAAGAAGGTTACTTGAGCGAACAATAAAAACAGGACTATTTCGGTAAGCAAGAATAGGCGTGAAAATATTTGCTGAATATCGCACATAAAATTATCGGTGGCTGTACTCGCTAATGGTTTCTATGATAATAAAAATCCACCATTAGAGAGATTTAGCTTTTGGATTGTTTAAATAAGATTTGAATCGGCTTAAGTAGGGGGAAAGTTCAAAAGTTAATCTATGCGCTACCTTGCTCTCGCCTCTGACTATGATGGAACGCTTGCTACACATGGTACTGTCAGCGCAGAAACTGTAGTGGCGCTGGAACGTTGGCAGCAATCGGGTCGCAAATTAATTTTAGTGACGGGACGAGAACTGGAGGATTTGATGGGTATTTTCCCTCATATCAACTTGTTCGATCGCATCGTACTGGAAAACGGCGCTTTACTATATCATCCCGCCACTGGTGAGGAAAAGCTGCTGGGCGATCGACCGCCGGAAAAATTTATCAAACCATTAAACGAGAAAAATGTCAATCCCCTTACCGATGCTTAAAGAAGATGCCGATTTCGTTACTCACGGCGATCGCGGTGCTGGCGTTATCGAAATTATTGATAAAATGATGGCTTCGGACTTATAAGCTAAATTTGTTCATCTACCATAAGATAGATGCGCCCTGAATTCTTTACTCCTCCTTTTAGTATGCCCCAGAATTTGCAAAAGGTAACATCTAGGCGGCAGGGAAAATGAAAAAATTTGTATTCTGTGTGGCGGCTGCGATTTATGACGATCGATAAAGTGCGATCGCCAGCTTTTACTAGGTTTCATTTTGAGGCTTTAACACCTGCAACAGCAAGTCCAAAAGCTGTTCGATTTCATAATGAAAAGACCAGAGAAATACAGAATAAATAAACAGTAACTGAAATAGGACGATCGGCAAAATGATTGCCAAGTCAATAGGAGAACTTAGTGAAAAAAACAAGATCGCACCACAACTATACATTCCCATAAATGCACAAAATATATAAAGTTGATTTGACTTTATACCAATTTTTAGTTGTAATCGAGTCCCGACTCTCTCTGGATCTGGTTGAATATAAACTTTTGTCACTAAAGGTCTTTTCCGGTAGCCTTCTGGCCCAATAATTTTGATAAAGTTACGATCGAGTATAAAGGAATATTTATAAGTTTTCCTACCAAATAACTGGGACTCTATTACTAAGGGTCTGTAAGAAAGTCGCGTCAGTATACGGCGCACTTGTTCTGTTGCAAGCGGCACGTAAAGTTTTGATTCTTTGTAAGGTAGGAAGCAAAATAGAAGTTGCCGCAATTCAATTATTACTTGTACAAAACAGCGTCTTTCAAACTCGCAACGCGATCGAGTGCTGTATTGATATCGTCTTGCGATATCCCATATGCAGTCATTGCTTCACCCAAATGTTTGGCGATCGCATCAAAATGTTCTGGCTGTAAATTCAGTCCTGCGTGCGCCTTTTCCATCGATCGGCCTGTGTATTGCGGCCCACCTAGAGCGTAGGAAATAAAAGCAGTTTGATGGCGGCGCTGCTTTTTCATGTCTGTATTAGCGAAAAATTTATTGACTGTATCGTCAGCCAAAACATGGTTGTAAAAATCATCTACTATTTGCTCGATCGCTGCTTGTCCGCCAACTTTTTCGTATAAAGATTTTTCTGTGTCCATATGAGTTTCGATTGCGATCTACTGTTATATTTTATCTATAAATACAGTAGGTTGGGTTGAGGTAACGAAACCCAACCTAAATCTTAACTTTGTTGAGTTTCGCTCTTACCTCAACTTAAGCTTGATTCAAGTTACAGTTGAGATCGCCTGCTTTAAACTCTGGCAAAACTCTTCAATTGCTTTCAATCCCTTTTCCGGCTCTCCATCTGCCAAACGTTTGACAATGGCGCTACCCACAATTGCCGCATCAGCACCCCAATCTCTCACCTGACGGGCGTGTTCCGGTGCGGATATACCAAAACCGACACCGATCGGTTTGTCGGTGACGCCCCGCATCTGCTTGAGTAAATCTTCAACTCGCGTTTCCAGTCCGGAACGCATCCCCGTGACGCCGGTCACGCTAACCAAATAGATAAATCCTTGGGACTTTTGGGCGATCGCTGCGATGCGTTCTTTGGAACTGGTCGGAGCGACTAATAATACCACATCAATGCCCAATTTTGCGGCTGGGTTCAACAAACCTTCAGCTTCTTCTAGGGGTAGGTCGGGTACGACTAAACCGCTGACTCCCACTTTTGAAAGCTGGTGTAAAAATTTGTCAATGCCGCGATTGATAATGGGATTGTAGTAGGTAAAGAGGACGATCGGCGATCGCAATTCTGGGATAACGCCCTCTAGCATTTGGAGAACATCATCTAATTTAACTCCGCGTTGGAGGGCGCGAGTAGCCGCCGCTTGAATCACCGGGCCATCTGCCAAAGGGTCGGAGTAGGGGACACCGAGTTCGATGATATCAGCACCGGTGCGATCGAGAATCCGCAACGCCTTAGCTGTTGTTTCTAAATCTGGATCGCCAGCCGTTATAAAAGGAATCAGAGCGCACTGAGAGCGAGAGCGTAAGGCTGCAAAACAATCGGAAATTAAGGTCATTTGTGAGTTGCCAGTTGTCAGTTGTCAGTTGTCAGTTGTCAGTTGTCAATTTTCTTCCTTTGGACTGATGGCTGACCGCTGACCGCTAACCTTTTCTTGTTCGATTTCGGTTTCGATTTTTGCCAGTTCTTCCGGAGTCAGTTCTTCCAGCCGTTTATTCACTACAGCTTCTTCGTAGTCTTTCAGTTGCTGGTTATAGGTCATCTGTTTATTGCCAACTCGGAATATGTAAGTCAACAGCCAACCGATGATACCCACAACCAAAAATGCCTGACTCCAGATTCCAGCTTGCTGGCTATCTAGCCCAGCTACTTGCAAAACAAGGTAAGCTATTCCGCCTGCGGCAAAGATACCCAGGCCAATAACTATAACGTCAATCCGTCGCATTTATGGTTGAGCGATGAGAATATTTAAGCTTCAATTTGCCGCCGCTTGGGTCGAAAATTTAAAAACGGGGCAAGCACTAACAGTCCGGGGAAGAAAAAGAAAACCATGAAGTACATAAAGCCACGCTCGATCGAGCTAGCCACATACCAACGGTTTTGCAGGTAGATATATACTGCCACGGGAATCACTAGCAGGTAAGCTCCACCCAAAATCAAATACAGAAGCGCAATCAGCATTGGTTTTATCGCAGCAGCAACTTTCAATAAGGGCTTTTCGAGAAGCAAAAGGCAGGCTTTTGCCTTCGCTGAGGATAGGGCAAGAGCGCTCTGGGCGACTAGCCCGGAGTCGGTGTTACCGATTCGTTAACAGCAAATCTAGGACTGGACTTACACCCAGGCTTAGACCCATGCTCAATACATTTTACACTTAGAAGTCGGTTTTCTTAAACAAACCCAGTTTCTTGCGGAGACTGCCTTGCCGAATCCAGTTAAATGGTGTAATAATAGAACCCGCGACTAACAAAACCGAAGCGAACCTTGGGGGCGTGGCGGAATGGTAGACGCAACGGACTTAGGAAACTGAGCCTTGATAGAGAAATCTGTCAAGTGACCGCTCTCAAATTCAGGGAAACCTAAATCTGGCGACAGACAAGGCAATCCTGAGCCAAGCCTAAAAATTTTAGATTTGAGATTTTAGATTTTAGATCGGCGCTCAATCCAAAATCGAACATCCAAAATCCAAAATTGAGGGAAGGTGCAGAGACCCGACGGGAGCTACCCTAACGTGAAGGCGAGGGTAAAGGGAGGGTCCAATTCTCAAAGCCTGGTAATTGTACCCCAGGCAGTAGTGAAAGCTGCGGGAGAATGAAAATCCGTTGGCCTGAATAAGGCCGTGAGGGTTCGAGTCCCTCTGCCCCCATTTTAATTGAGTCGAAATTTGGTTGAGAAATTTGGCGAAATTCAGCCAGTGGGAATGTTTGCACCCAAAGCAGGACATTCCGGCGAGCGGCAAGGGTATATAGCTGGTTGCCAAAGAAAAATGGTACAAGTATATTGAAGTAAGCCCGCTGGTTTAACAAAAGCGTAAAAATGTAATGCTACCTAAACTAAAAATAACCAGTCTGGATTCAGTGTGGGCTAAAGGAGAAGGAAACTAGCAGTTTTTTGGATAAAAAACTAGCTAGAGATGCTTCTTGTACAAAAATATCATCAGCTGCGGTCGATCGGCTAAGCTAAATTCAGATAATTGACAAGTAATTAGTTTGCACAAGTTAAGTAACTGAGGCTAAACTGCAATCATACTCAGTCAGGGTGCCATCAACTGTTTCGTTACAACTCAATCAGGGATTACTACCTCTTTAAGCAGAATGATCGGGGATGGTCTACTAACGGTTCATCAAGCGGATACCCTTATCCAGTTAAACCGACAAGGTTCGGGTCTTGATAAATTTCAAGGCATTATTTATAAATTTCTGTTGGCGATTGTTAAAGAATCTCCTTCAGAAGCTGTATTGTGTGAATTTAGGAATTTATTCATATATCAAGTTGGTTGTGCTAATACAGAAGCGCTTAATGCTCTCTATAAAATCATTTTTGAAAAAAATGAAGAGGAGTTTAGAAACACTCTCAAGCGGTCTTGTTATATTCTGATTAATAACTGGGATGCCAGCAGGAATCATAAGGCTATACAAGAATTAATTCAGCTATTAGGCGAGGCAAAAATTAATGAAGATACGATATCTCCAAGTTTAGATCGCGTCAAAACTTGGTTGGATAATTTTGTCAACAGTAAGGATTATGAAGACCTGAAGGTATTCGCTTCCCGCTACGATAGTCAGTCTGAGTGGGCGCATCGTTATAGTACTTTTCTTTTAGTACCTCAGTACATAGATCTGAATAATCCCATAGAACAGCGAGAAGCAGCTAGAGCTCGTGCGAAGCGCTTGAAAGATAAATTTAAATTCGATTTGGCGATGTACACCGCCCATTCTCAGTCGCCAGTAGCTAAAGATACTAAGCTTGACAAACCAAATCCTACAGGACTTGGCGACGATCTGCTCCGGCTAATTAAAGCAATTGTAGCTAAACGAGGCCCATTTAGCTACGCCAACTTGGCAAGTATTTTTATTAAACAAACTGAATTCGTAACGTACAAATTTTTCAAGCAGAGTTTAAGTAAATATTTACTGTTTTCGGTGGCGAATAAAAAATTCGTAAATGTTTTTCAGCAAAATATTTCTGAAAAACTAGAAGTTCTTTATAAAGACCATGAGGAGGAAATTATTAACGATGCTCTGAAACTGAGAAGTTGCAATCGCGTCATAGAATATCTAACAACTGAAAATAGTCGAGAACCAACAGCGTTATTTGCCTTATTGCTGTCTCAAGGTAATCCGTTGACGTTAGTGGTAATTCTGCTGAAATTAATTCTCGTTTCACCAAACTCTCGCACGCATTTGGAAGTTTGTATTGGGGCTTTAATTCAGTACTATCAAAAATACCCAGAAGCTGAATGTCGCTGGTTGATTACTTTCTTAGAAATATTTAATATTACATTTGCAATTTATGCTGAAAATGTAGAATACAATTTAATCCAGATGCCGCAATATCAAGGTTCCGGGGAACAGCTAAAGGGTTGGACTCTAGATGAGTATCGAATTTTTTCCCAACTCAAACAAGAGCGTAACTTGGAAACGGCTTATGAAAATGGACTTCTGGAATAAATCCGCTAGATTTGCTAATGGCTGTGGCAATCTTAATCCATTATTCGCCTATGAAGTGGGATGGCTCGATCGCAATTAGCCATTACCGATGAGCGATTAAGCGCGAGTCAAGCCAAATCAATCCGGCACCGATCGCTTCCGCTAAAATACTCACCAGACGGTAAAGTGCAACTACACTGAGGATGAGACCCGGTGAAAAACTGTCATCCAAAAGCGCGATCGCACTTGTTTCAAAAACTCCCACACCTCCCGGTGCGCCAGGAACAACCAAACCCAACAACCATGCTACACAGAAAGCACCCAACAGCAGAAATACCTGACTGGGAGGCACCGGTTTGAGGGCCAACCAAGTACACAAGAAACCGAAACCGCGCAAACTTAAAAAACCCATCTCTCCCAACAAAGGCAGTAGGGGGTAGCGTTTCATTTGCAAAGCACCGACATCAACTGTCGCGAAACCTTTAGCTTTAGCTTTCATCTGAGTCGCCAATTGAATCAACGGGTTTAAAAACTTAGGATGAATTGCGATCGAAACTATCGCCAGACCGAGAAATTCCAACCACCGATAAACATTGGGTAAATCCGTCTCTACTAGCAAGCTACTAAACAAAGCAATCAGTAAGGCGGCAGCCGCCATCAGCAGCGGTTCCAGTAACACGCTGAGGGTAGCGGCACTTCGGCAAATACCCACATCTGTAGTAGCCTTGATACGCCCGTAGTAGTGCCAGACATTACCGGGTAAATACTTAGCTATGTTGGTTTTTAGGTAAATTTGGACACTCCAACCAGCCCCGATCGGTTGGTGAAGTTCCCGCAGAATCCAACTCCACACCCAGCCAGACCAAATATGGGCCAGTAAAGTGACTCCGATTGCGATCGCCAGAATTGCCCATCCAGCCGGCGCGATCCGGATAGCCGCCACCGACCCAGCGTTATCTTTGAGCGCTTTAGCCAAAAAAAACAGTGTCCCGCCTACAATAGCCCAGCGCAGATAAGGCAAAAGACGCGACTGGATTTGCTTCATAAAATTCACTAACTGACGATAACAAAGGTCGATCGGCCCAAATACCGAGCAGGTAAGTTTTCCCCAAAGAAATTTTAAAGCTATTTAACAAATTATAAACTTCAGAGAAAACCGCAGAACCATAGTTTCTACGTCTTCAGTGAGAGTACGGAAGAAGCTTGCTTTCTAGCCGGAGATTGATACCAGTTTGGTTTTCAAACCGTAAGCTTGTCAATAGTGTTGTTTGCATAGCTCATCTCGCAACACTTTTAACTGTTTGCAACAACCTCTAGAGATTTCAAAAAGAAGGAGAAAATCATACCATGAAAAGTTCTAAATTGTCCAAAGTTGTTGGTGCTAGTTTGCTGAGTTTAAGTTTGGTTACTCTACCTGCGGTTCTGCCTGCTTCTGCCCAAACCAACACATCTCCCAATTCAACTGATAGAACTACCGATACAACTACCGATTACAACAATAACCGCCAAGGCGTTGATTATAGAACAGGCGATCGAGACTTTGATTGGGGCTGGTTAGGTTTGTTAGGTCTGATCGGTTTGGCAGGTTTAGCTCGTCCGAAACGCGAAGAACCAGTTCGTTATCGCGAGCCTGATGAAGTGAGTCGTCCGGGTGCGCGTTACTAATACATCTTTTCTCGCTGATGTTAGCTCCGGGGGGCTTTAGTAATTTGAACTAAAGCCCTTTTTAATTAGGACACTTCATCTATTTCTAAGGATAT
Organism: Aerosakkonema funiforme FACHB-1375; assembly: GCF_014696265.1. GTDB lineage: Bacteria > Cyanobacteriota > Cyanobacteriia > Cyanobacteriales > Aerosakkonemataceae > Aerosakkonema > Aerosakkonema funiforme_A. The sequence goes on from NZ_JACJPW010000099.1 coordinate 28,201, forward strand.
AAATAATTTTTGCCATCAGACGCCTAAAATGTAACTTTTGCTAGATAAAAACGCAAGAGTTTTATTTGTAAACTAAACGATGTTAGGTGAAAAGGATAAAGTTGTGAAACAGATAGTTGCCTTCTTTAAAAAAGTGCGATTGCGCCAAATTGTCACCGTATTCTTGGCAGGAATCGCCCTGTTTGTCACCACTGCTTGTAACACTGGAGATGTCCAAGGTGCGCGTCCAGACAACCCTCCCGTCCAAGCAGGTGGGATGAACAACCCCCACAAAGGTGGTGGAGACGGTTACACCCAGTACAAAGCTTCTCCTAACGCCAGCGTAAATGGAGAGCGCGATCGAGCCGACCTACAGCTAACTTATAAGCAACTCGTCGCTGCAAATACAAGTGCCGATTCTGGTTTGATTTACCCAGGTAGTGAAACAGCGGGTGCAGCCAATAGAAACGCTACACCTTCAAACCCAGAACAAGCTAGACCGGGCGGTTTGATTCAGCGCGAACCCAACTTAGGCGAGCGAGTGGGCGATCGCTTGGAGACAGTTAAAGAAGCTTTTCAAGATGCAGGCTCTTTCTTGAAAGATAAGGCGAACGAAGCCCAAGAGCGTCCGGAATTACAACCTAACCCGGCTAAGAAATATTAGCCGCAGTAACAAAGTAGAAGTACGGCATGGCTAAAGCTTGTTATTTATCGATCGCCTTGACATCGTACAGCTACTTTAGCGACATCCAAATTCACTCAAAACACACATCAAAACACAAAAAGGAGTGTCTATGAACAAAGTTGTTTCTTTTATCAAACAATTCAACTTCTTGCGAGTTTTAACAGTCTTTTTCGCAGGCGTTATTCTGTTCGTCAGCACTGCTTGCGGTAGCCCTAGCGTCCAAGCCAAAGCTTTAGACAGAAATCCCCGCCCAGAAATCCCCGAAGGCGCTGTAACTAACACCTACAAAGGCGGGATGAACGATTTTAGCGATGTCGATCCTCGCTTTGACGAATCAAAGGCAAACAAAAAAGCCGATCGTCTTGTAAATAATGCCGAACACAACATCGAATATCGAGCCGATTCTCCCGAACAATACGGTCGCAACTACCGTTCGGGCACACCTTTAGGCGAACGAGTTCAAAATATTGGTGAGAATATCGGCGAATCAGCTACAAACACAGCAAAAGATGTAGCCAAGGGTACTCGCCGAGGAATTGAAAACATCAAGGACAACTCTCAAGATGCTGCCAAGGATGTGTCTCGGAGTGCTGACATAGCAAAAGATCGTGCAGGTCAAGCTGCCGATAATACCAAACACGGTCTAGATAAGGTCTTTAATCAAGACAAGTACTAATGTACAGCACTTTTTAGGTGAGTAATGCACATAGAAAACCGGTTTCTTAAAGAAATCGGTTTTCTGGTGTTTAAGTAGCAGAAATATAGAAAAAAATAATGTTACTAGATATTAGCATATATCGCAGTATTTGTAGTAGCTTACCGATCGAAAAAAAATCGATCGAGCAAATTTTTCGGATTTGTTTGTGATATTATCGTATATTTAGTAAATTCCTGACAATAATCCATGTCAGCCAATTCATCGTTAATCTTAAGAAATAATTATGTTGAGCGATCGCGAGTTATTTAACGAAAATTTCTATCTTGCCGCCAACCAAGATGTGGCAGCCGCCGTATCAAAAGGCGAGTTTGCCAGCGGATTCGACCACTTCAGCCAGTTTGGGGAATTTGAACGTCGCAATCCCAGCGCTTTTTTCGATAGTGCCTATTATCTGCAACAAAATCTAGATGTTGCCACCGAAGTCAACGCAGGCAAAACAACTGCATTTGAACACTTCATCGTGTTCGGTCAATCAGAACGGCGCAACCCCAATCTCTTGTTCGATACGGGTTTTTATCTTCGCAATAATTCCGATGTGGCTGTTGCAGTGGGAGCCGATCTACTTACGGGTATAGAACATTTTGTCAAATTTGGTGCTGATGAGCTACGTAACCCCAGCCGCTTTTTCGACACTAACTTTTATTTAAACCGAAACCCAGATGTTGCCCGAGCAACGCAAAAAGACGAAATTACTGGTGTAGAACATTACATCGAATTCGGTCAGTTTGAAGGTCGCATTCCTCGCCAGCTGTTCAGTCAAATGTTCGTGTTTGGGGATAGTCTTTCAGACGATGGCAATTTGTTTGCCTTAACAGGAGGGGCAGTTCCGCCCAGTCCGCCTTACTTTAACGGACGTTTTAGCAACGGTCTGGTCTGGGTAGAAGACCTCGCGCCCACATTGGCATTACCTGTTAATCCCAGCACCAACTTTGCTGTTGGTGGTGCGACATCGGGAACTCTAAATACTGGCAGTTCTCTCTTGCCGGGATTGCAGCAGCAGATCGATAATTTTGTGGTAGCTAATCGTGCGAGTGCAGACCCGAATGGGCTTTATGTGGTATGGGCTGGTGCTAAGTAGTCGGACAAAAGTAATCGACACTGTATGAACTTTTGTTAAGGCACTTGCAGGAGTGCGATCGCTACCCACGGATAGTACAAATGTATTGTAA
>NZ_JACJPW010000100.1 GCF_014696265.1 Aerosakkonema funiforme FACHB-1375
TGGGGGAGTGGGAGAATAAATCTTTTCCCTCTCCCTTCTCCCTCATCCCTCTCCCTCTTCCTCTGAAGTCTCTCAAAGCAGATACAAATTAACGATGAAAGTTCAGACGGATTTGGTATTTGTATTTTTAACAAATTCAGGTATTAGAATTCAGCAAGCGGCTGCTGACGGGCAACAATCATCGGATTTGGGGTTAGAATTTGGCAAAAAAATAGTCGAACTTGCCTTTAATATTATACCGCAAATTTTGTGGGCGATCGGCATTTTGCTATTAACGCGAATCGCTATTAATATTGTCGGTCGTATTACTCGCAAAGCTCTCAAAAGCGCTCAGCCAACTGTGCGGAATTTCTTAATCCAAACATCTGAAATTTTGACGTTAGTCGTGGGAGTTGTCGCTTTTCTCAATGCTTTGGGTATTCAAGCAAATAGTATAGTCGCGGCGATCGGTGCTGCTGGTTTGGCGATCGGCTTGGCTTTACAAAATACTCTATCACACTTTGCTGCTGGCATCATGCTGATTAGTCTGCGTCCGTTTGAGGTGGGAGATTTTATTGAAGGTGCTGGTGTTTCTGGTGTGGTGAATAGTATCGGTATTTTCTTTACTACATTGGTGACACCAGACAATGTGAAAATTACCGTACCCAATGGCAATCTTTTTACCAGTACGGTGAAAAATACTACTGCGATGGGGACGCGCCGGGTTGATTTGTCGATCGATATTGGCGAACGACAAATCGAACCTACGATTAATTTGCTTTTATATGTTGTCCAACAGCATCCTTTAGTGTTAAAAGATCCGCAGCCTACTTGTGAGGTTGCTTCTATTGCAGCTAAAAGTACTGTTTTGTATCTGCGTCCTTGGTGCGATGCTAAAGTTTACGAAATAGTGCGATCGCAAGTACAACAACAGGTTAAAGAAGTGTTGAATAACCCTCTAACCAGTGTAAATTTCCGCGATCGCCTGAGTGACTCGCTGTAAATCTTCTGCTGTTAAATTAGAACCTGAAGGTAAGCACAAACCGCGATCGAATAAGTCTTCTGCGATCGCACCTCCAATAACTTCACACTCGGCAAATACTGGTTGTAAATGCAGCGGTTTCCAAACTGGACGCGCTTCTATTTTCTGTTTGGCAAGTGTGAGGCGAACTTGTTCTCGATCGACACCAAAAGCCGCCTGGTCAATTGTCAAGCAAGTCAGCCAGCGAGTAGCGCGTCCGAAGTCTGCTTCTGGCATAAATTCTATCCCAGGCAATTTTCCTAACGCTTGTTGATAAACCTCACAATTGTGTCTTCTCGCGTTTACTCGCGCTTCTAAAACGCGCAATTGACCGCGACCGATTCCAGCCAAAACGTTGCTGAGGCGATAGTTATAGCCAACTACGGAATGTTGGTAATGGGGTGCATTATCGCGTGCTTGGGTAGCTAGAAAACGCGCTCTTGCTACGATATTTTCATCATCGGAAACTAACATTCCGCCGCCGGAAGTGGTGATAATTTTATTACCGTTAAATGAGAAAATGCCGATTTTACCAAATATACCGGGTGATTTACCTTTATAGGTTGCGCCTAATGATTCGGCGGCGTCTTCAATTAAGGGGACTTCGTATTCGGAACAAGCGGCTAAAATGGGATCGATATCGGCACTTTGTCCGTAAAGATGTACGATGACAACTGCTTTGGGTAATTTGCCAATTTTGGCTCGTTTTTCTAGTGCTTCTCGCAATAAGTTGGGGTCGATGTTCCAGGTAGTGCGATCGCTATCAATAAAAACTGGTTTAGCTTTCAAATAAGTAATCGGACTAGCACTAGCAATAAAAGTTAAAGTCGAGCAAAAAACCTCATCTCCAGGTTGAATACCTGCTAATTCTAAAGCCAAGTGTAAAGCCGCTGTACCGGAACTCACAGCCGCCGCGTGTTTAGCGCCTACTACTTGACAGAATTCTTGCTCGAAAGCATCGACGTGAGGGCCAACGGGCGCGATCCAGTTGGTATCAAAAGCTTCTTGGACAAACTTTTGTTCGAGATCGCCCATATGGGGAGTTGATAGCAGAATTTGTTTTGTCATTATTTCTAATTTGGCTGGTAACTTGATAGATTTGTCTGAGACTTAAGGGTTCAATGTACGAGCGTCCTGTCCGGATAAGCGATAGTACTTATTGGGATATCGCCATCGAATTAACTGTTTCATCAGGGGATTGATGTATAGCTTCGTAGGAATAATATGAACTAGAAATTGCATACTTTCTTTATAAGAACATAAATTAGGAAGTTCTTTTAAGTGCTGGCTATTCGCAATTTGGTGAATTTTGCCAGAGCGCTTACAGACCTGGATGAATCCATAGTACAATCCTGTCACTATAGAAGTTGGCAAGGCTTCAGTTGCATAATAACCTTTAACCATATACGCAGTTCCATCTACTGCCCATCCAGTAATGTAACCACCTAACTTATTTCCGATCAGTCCTCCAATCGTCAAGCAATGTCGATCGGCAGTCTCGGCGGCGATGGTCGCCAAATAGTTGGCCTTTGTAGGTATTTTATCATGTTTTGTCCGTTTCAATGAGGAGCAAAGCACTTCATACCCCTGTTGTTGCAAAACTGACCCATCAATTAATTCCACAATTTTTACTTGCTTCATAGATTTGCGTAAATCTGCCCTGCGCTTTCTGGGTAAGCTTTCTAGATCGTAATTTTCTAAATCGGATAGCAAGTTTATCGGCATAGTGGCATTTGCTGCTGTTAGATCTTTTTCATCCAGAGCTGCTCGGAATCCCCAACTCAATAATGCTGGGCGCGTTGCTTGCTCGGCTGTCAAACGCGCCATTAAATGCACTGGCTCATAGAAACCCAGAACTATTTCCTTCCAATATCGTTCTTGATGGTAGACAATATGTATTCCCCTAGCACGAAGTTTTTGGGCATATTCTGCTTCTGTCATGGAGATTATTACAGCTTGCGACAAATCTCCTATTTTGCCATCATTCACATTCATTGATGCGAACCAAACTCATAACTAGAGCTTTTGATTATTACCTGCGAACAGTCACCAGTCGATCGCATTTGGAAGCAGCGATATTTGCTTGCACTGTTAGCCAACTCGGATCGGGTTCTTCTCCATTGGCCCAAGCGATTAACGCTGCCGGAATATTTGCCCCTGCTATTTGAGAAAATGGATATCCCCCACCGAAACGCGGGTTCAATTCTAGCACGCACAAACCTGTTTCACCCACAATTACATCGCAGTCTAGGTTGCCGATGTGTCCCAGTTTTTGACCTATTTTCGCACCTAGCTGTTTCAGTTCCTCGTTTTCGACTGTGATGGCTCGATCGGTTTCTCCGGCTCGCATGGTCAACTTGCGCTTGACAAAAGTAGTAATATATGCGCCGTCTAAGTTATTGATAATATCCAGACCGTGTTCTTGTCCGCTTAATCGTTCTTGAATTAAGATACACCGATCTGGATCGGATGAGCTTACTTCTGCTAAGAAGGATCTCATTACCGATTTTTTCACAAAGCGATAAGCTAATTCCAAATCTTCCTCATCTTGGGGATATTCAATCCCAATTGATGCGCTTCCCCAGCGTGGTTTTACTACTACTGGAAAAGTTATTTCTCCTTTTTGAATAGCTTCTCGTGCTGACGCGAGGGAGAGATATGTTTTGGGTGCAGAAATTCCGATATTTTGTAAAAATTTAAATGTAGCAAACTTATCGAAACAAATATCGACGACTTCTGGAGAGGAAACTGCGGGAATCGTTCCTATAGCAAGAAAGCGATCGCGCTGTTTTGCTAGAGAAGGCAACTCTAAATCGTTGAGAGGTATGATTAATCTTACCTTTTTTTGCTGACAGATATCGAAGAGTTTGTCAAAGTAATCGCTGCGATAGATCGGCGGTAACAAAAAACTTTCATCAGCTTCTTGTAATGTCGGTGCTTCTATGCTAACATCGCCAGCAAATACTTTTCCGCGATTTCCTAGTGCTGCTTGGAAGTATTTTAACAGATAGTTGCGGCGTCCCGCACAAGTCAAGATGACATTCATATTTTTAGCTGTTACAGGATATAAGTAGAAAACACATCCTGAGAAGTTTCTCGCCGCCTGATTAGGGTATCCTCGTTGAGGAGCGGGTCATAGCTAATAATGGGTGGATTTGGACGAATAAATGGCGGTTTGAAGACGACAGTATAAGCACCCATATTCTCAAAAACTGCATAATCTCCTATGCCAATTTCGCCAGGATAGTCCTTATATAAACAATCGTGTTCCATACAAGTATATCCGACTATATCTACTGGGGCGGCGAGTTTTCTTTGACCGTTATTTTCATCATTCCTATAAACTCGCATTGACAAATTTTTATCTGTCCCGGTTGGTTTAACGTTGTGGATGCTACCGACTACTAGGGCAATTTGACGCGATCGCACTGTTTTTAACCCCACAACTTTCGCCGCAAATTTCAACACATCGGATACAACAGCTACACCGGGTTCAATAATTAATTCCGGGCCAGAATTATCGGGATATTTGGCTTTTAATTGCGGCGCAACTGCTGCGGCGTATTCCTGATAGTTGGGAATATAGCCATTAAATTGACTTTTTAAATCCTCGGTCATTTTGCCGTAGAAACCACCGCCAATATCAATAAATCTTGGCTGTCTCTCCTTGAAATAATAGTCAGTTAGTTCTATAATTTTCTGAGTGCGACGAGCGTAAGATTCGGTACTTCTTTCCGCCGTAGAAATATGGCAGTGCAATCCCTCTACAGCACAATTATTTAATGCTGTCAATCTTTGGAAAGCTTTATCCAGTTCGCCTGCTGCTACATCAAAACCAAATCGCGATATGCGACTGGTACCAATATCGAAATTACATCTTAAGCCAACAGCTATTTTATGTTCTGGCAATCTGTTTGCCAAAGCTTCGACCATCTCTACTTCTTCCAAGCAGTCCAAGTTGACTGTAGAACCAGCTAAAATAGCGTTTTCTAGGTCTTCTTGCTGTTTCAGCGGGCCATTAAAAATTATTCTGGTGGGAGGTACGCCGATACGAATTGCTAGATCGTACTCCATTTGGGAAACAACTTCTGCATAACCTCCCATAGAATGCACGGTTTGGCATAGCTTGGGAATGTAATTAGTTTTGTAAGAATAACCCAGGTTGGTATGAGGATAAAATGCACGAAAAGCCTGAAGAAATTCTTTATAGTTAGTTTGAAATTGCCCGATATCTACAATAAAAAAAGAATCGCCGTATTCTTTTTCTAACTTGTGAAGCGTTTGCCAAGAAATTGCCATTTGGTTACTTTATGAGTACGATCGAAATGTGAATGTAAATGCCCTAATTTTTCATTTTCAGGAAAATTTATTTGCCCAATGATGAAATTATAGTGCCGTAAACTTTTTTGCGATCGGCACAGTATGCTCATCCGTTAGCTCGATATGCCGGGAAAAAATTGCTATTCACAAGATTTTCCACTGCCACATTCAAATGTTTTGCCCGCAGGTTAACTAAATGCAGATATTTTTCTTCATCTGTAATTAAGCGGAGGGTTGAGAAAGTGCGTCTTTCCTTAGAAAAACCTGCTTTGAAATGGTAGAGACTATCTTTACCGCCACCTACACCGCCACCGAGATGAAAAACTCGATCGCCTCGTTCCTTCGCCCACAAGCGAATGTAATCAAACATTAGTGTGGTGGGCGCTTGTTTGAGAAATTCGTTTCTAGTTCCTCCTAAGTGATATTGAACGATTCCGCAACACTCGGTAAATATTCCAGAACAAGTTACTTTCCCCTCTAACTCCATCATACACAAATGGACTTTCTCACCTAATTTAGAAAAATTGTCAAAGTATCGATCGTCAAAATAGTAAGTTCGAGTAGCTTCTACCCGATCCATCGTTTCGTAATAAATCGAGATAAATTCCTTAATTCCCTCTGAAAAAGAAACCATTTTAGGAGTCATTCCAGACCGTTTCAACCTATTAATTTTAGTGCGATGTTCTGGTCTAGTTTGTTGCCATATTTCCGCTTCTGAGAGTGTTAAGTTTACAGCTACAGTTTCGCCACTAACTTGGCAGATATCTGGCGATAAAATTTCCTCCAATCCGCCATTAAGGATCGGATTCAAGCGAAAAAATGCCGAGCAAAATCCTTTAGCGCGGAATGCAGAGATTAACTCATTTATGGCTAACTTAACAAACTCTCTATCGTTTGCTGCTGCTTCGCTTAAGACAATTCCGGGGTATCCGTAAGGAGAGACGACATCAAAAACTTCTGCTGTTGCTAAGTTTGACTCGAATAATCCATCACAACGTCGCCATAAATATGGCAAGAAAAATATTTTGTCATCCTCAAATATTAAGATAGCTTCAGCAGCCGCCTTATTCCTGAGCGATTCTAAATAAACATACTCAGGCAAATGATAAATATCGTGCCATAGTTTTGCTAGTGTTTCCAGCCACAAATTATCTGTTAAATCGATTATTTGCGTATTCATTCACTTTTTCTCCAGGAGTAATTTAAATTAGTCGCGTCCGCTTAGACGATAGTATGAATCAGGAGTACGCCAGCGGATAAAATTCTCCATAACTGGATTTATCTGCACTTTAGCAGGAATATGTTTGACTGGGAAACGCATCCCGTCTTTGAAGACACAGAGCGCTTCATCTTCTCGAGAGTGCTGACCGTAGACAATTTGGTGGATTTTACCGGAACGGCGACAGACCTGTACGAAATCAAACACCAATCCAGTACCGATGTAGGTTGACAATGCTTCTGTTGCGACGTAAACGCTTTGGATATAAGCAGTACCTTCGACAGCATGAGCCTCAATATATCCCCCCAATTTTCCTTCAATTAAACCTGCTAAAATTAAACGCCGTTTGGGGATGATATAGTTGGAAATACTGGCGATATATTCATCTTTGGATGGCACTGCTTTGTAGCTTCCTCGCGTTAAAGCAGAGACTAAAACCTCATATCCCTGTTCTTGCAGTAGCAGCGGATCGATTAACTCCACAATCTCCGCCCGCTTGCGACTTCTTCTCACATGATTTCTGCGATTAGAAGAAAGACTTTCTAAATCGTAGTTTTGGATATCAGTTAATAAGTGAACTGGGATCGAGCCGTTGGTAAATTCTACGTCTGATTCCGATAAGGCCGAGCGAAATCCCCAGCAAAATAAAGTTGGGCGCGTTGCTTGTTTGGCAGTTAAAGAAGCTATTAAATGAATCGGCTGATAAAAGCCAGGACGCAACTTTTCCCAGTAGCGTCCCTGATGAAAGATTGTGCTAGCTCCTTCTTTTTGTCGCCAGTTGGCAAATTCTTCTTCTGTCATGGAAAAGATACTTACTTCCGATATGTCTTTGAACATGGTGTGTTTTAAATTTCCGAGGTGTTTTATTTGCGGTTAGCGATCGCTCTTGTCCGGTCAAACAATGTTTATTTTCACTCAGCAATGCCAAGCCTAACCTTGTCACTTTCAAGTCCCATTAATTCCCCATAAATTTTTCCATTGTATCCTGTGCTGATTGGTTAATTCCATCTTTTTTGACAACTTTCCAGATAGTTAAAAAAAGAATTTTTAGGTCAAGCCATAAGCTCCAATTATCTACATACCAAACATCTAATTTGAATTTTTCTGACCAGGAAATGCTATTGCGCCCGTTGATTTGGGCCCAACCCGTGATCCCTGGCATAACATCGTGACGGCGTGCTTGTTCGGGGCTGTAACGCTCCAGGTATTCTACCAAAAGAGGCCGGGGGCCAACAAAGCTCATATCGCCTTTGAGAACATTCCACAGTTGGGGAAGTTCATCTAAACTGGTTTGGCGCAGAAATTTACCGATCGCAGTGATCCGCTGTACGTCAGGGAGAAGATTGCCATCGGCATCGCGATCGTCAGTCATGGTGCGAAACTTATAAAAGGTGAAGATGTGACCGTCTTTACCGGGACGTGCTTGGGTGAAAACAATCGGTCTGCCCATACGGAGGTAGATCGCGATCGCTACAAATACGATAAAAGGAGAAAACACTACGAGAGCAAGAGCAGCAAACAATCTATCTAATACATACTTAATTAATCTGTTGAATTGGGTGATTGGTGATTGATGAGTAGCCATTGGTGATTCCCCACTTATAGTGATTGAGAGACAATTTCAGAATTTTATTCATCCTCGCTACCATTCTATAGATTGGTAGCTCGCTCAATTTAGACTGTATGCAACCTATTCCATTTAATTTTTTTAATCTCCTTTAATATTTCCTCCCCATTTTCATATCTATCTTTTATTCTACGAGCCATCATTTTATCAAGCAAATTTAAAAAATCACTTGATATATTTACAGTGTATTGCCGCCACTGTAAGTTATGGTTTTCGTCGTACATATTTTCACACCCCGGACTTCTTTTGGTCAAATAATAAACAAAACACCTCGCTAGGGAATAGAAATCGGAGACATATTTGCAATACCTTCTTTCCTGCTCTGGCGCACGAAAGCCATCGCCTTTAGGTTTTTTTTCTAGCAATGAAAGTATAATATATATTATATTTCTGTAGATTTTTCTGTAAAAAAAATTTTTTCTTGTCACTGCGCCAAAGTCAATCAATACCAATTCACCATTATTTTTGAGAATTAGATTTGGTGGTTTTATATCTCTATGCAAATATTTGTGCCGATGTAATTCATTTAAAATTACAACTGCTTTTTCCAGCCATTCTAATGCTATTTCCTCTGTTATGGGCTCGTGGTTATCTACCCATGTTTCTAAATTACTGCCTTCAATTTTCTCCATAACGATACAGTGCAATATTTTTCCATTCTTTAGTTTTTGTTGAAAGTAGCCATCTACTTTCGGAAACCCAGGATGATCCATTTCTCTTAATACGTCTGCTTCTTGACGAAATAGATATCTGACTCTAGGGTTTCGGCTCCGATGGGGTAGCAGGACTTTCAATACTTTCTCTGTACCTGCATCATCAACAACATAAATAGTACTATAGCCACTTTTATCGTGGAGTAGACTCGTGACGCGATAGCGATTTTGCAATACTAAATCGTTGCCACAGCTTTCACAGTACCGATTGCTAGAGTTTAGAGCGATATTTAAGTTGGCACAACCTGGATTAATGCAGATACTCATTGTTAGTTTCTTTGTCAATCTTTTTTAAGCGCGAGCTTTGCTAAAGATGAATTATAGAGGTTTTCGTGTAGTTGAATCACGTTCGGTAGGCTATAGGTAGCCATTCGCGCTCGCCCGAGTTTGCCCATTTTCTGAGCATCTTCTGGATGTTCCAGTATCCAATTCATTGAGCGAGTAAGTGCTTCTATATCTCCTACCTCGACAAGAAGACCGCAGCCTCCTGCCAGTAATTCCTCCGTACCGCGAATTTTAGTGCCGATAACGGGTATCTCCAACGATAAAGACTCCATAACACTTCTCGGAAGCCCTTCTTGTTCTGAAGCCAAAAGCGTAGCAATGCAAGTTCGCATCAATACTGGAATATCTTGGCGTTCGCCCAGAAAATGTATTTGATTTTTAATGCCCAAATCTACCGCCAATTGGCGCATTTCTGGCAGTAGCGGGCCATCCCCAGCCAAAGCCAAGTGAACTTCTGGTTTGGCTAGTTTCGCAAATGCCAGAATGATATCCCGATGATGCTTGCGGGGAATAAATTCCGCCGCAGATAAAAATAAAGGATTTGCTGGGGTAATGCCCAATTCTTCACGTACTTGGGCTATCTGGAGGTCGGAGACTGTATTGGGATTGTAATAATTTAGATCTACGCCAATCCCCGGCATATAACAGACTCGTTCCGGCGGTAAAATATGGTGTTGCTTAGCTGCTGCTTCATCCTCGCGGTTAATCACGATCAGGTAGTCAGTCCAAGCTCCCGCTAGTTTTTCCAAAGTGAGGAAAATGGCATTTTTCAAAGCCTTACCTCTGGGATGGAAATGAAATCCGTGTGCGGTGTAGATGACTTGACATTTTCCCTCTTTTCTAAAGTCTTTGAGGGCATAGCGGCTAACAAAAGCTGCAACTGGCGTGTGTACGTGAACTAAATCGTATTGCCCTTGCTTCATTACCTCTCTAAGGACGGGTGGAGCGACCAAAAAGTTCCTTGGATCTAAAGGGTTGCGCGACCATTTTACTTCCCAAAGGCGATCGAAAGCTTGCAAGCAACTAGCCGAAGTGGAAACACCCTCCGCCATTCCATCTACTTGCCAACCTTTCTGGCGAAAGTGATAGGCAAAAGGCAGCAGGAAGGATTCTAGCGTAGTTGGGACAGTAGTGATTACTAAAAGTTTTTTCATATTTAGTACAGTAATTAATTTTTAACCATTGAGCTTTTTTGAGAGCGCGACCCTGCATACATATTCTCATACTGACTGACCACATATTCTAAAGAAAAGCTTTCAATAATTCTATTTCTAGCTGCTTGACCTAAGTTTTCTCTTTCTGCCGAACTTAACTGGATTAATTCTTGCCAAGTATGAGCTAGCGCCTCTGAATTTCTGGGAGGTACAACCCGTCCAGTATGACTGACAATCCAAGCGGAATCGCCCACATCTGTCACTACGCAAGGAATACCACAAGACATCGCTTCTCCTACGACTAAGGGAAATGCTTCGCCATAAGCAGAAGCTACAGTTAGAATATCCAGTCCAGCCGTAAGGCGAGGTATATCGGTGCGCTCTCCCAGCAGATGAATTTGGTCTGATAGGTTTAGTTCTTGCATCAACTGCATTAAGTTTTGATTATGGCGATCGACTTCTGTTCCCACCAATAAAAAATGGACATCTGGATATGTCTTTAATAAGCAAGCTGCTGCTTTGAGAAAATTAGCGTGATCCTTCATAGGATGATAGCGGCAAATCATCCCAATTAGGATGGAGTATTGATTTATTCCTAGCTCTGTTCTTACAGCTAATTTAGCTTCTGGCGATGGCACAAATAAGGAAGTGTCAAATCCATTGGGAATAACGCAGCTATTTTTTTGGGAATACCCTAATGCTTCATGTTGAAGCTTACTAGCCTGAGATACAAAGGCAACTTTACTGGCTATATGGGAAAGATAAGCACCTAGTTTAATAATTTTTACAGTCATACTTTTTTCGGATTCTAATGAATGTATTGAATGATGGATACTCCAGATGACAGGGATTTGAGCTAAGTAAAACAGGCTGGCAACTTGTCCTGCTAGATTGCCATGATACATCCAACCTTGAATTAAATCCGGCTTAATTTTATTGACCAAACTTAACAATTTTGTCAGCGCACTTATTGTCGGTTTGCCTGCATCCATACTGACAGTATAGACAGGTATACCTAATGCTTCAATTCGCTTCCCCCATATCTCTGGTTCCATTAAAGAAAGTACAACAGGAGTAAACCGATCGCGATTTATTCTGGATACCAAATTATAGAGCATTATTTCTGCGCCCCCTGTAGAAAGGCCAGTGATGACATATAGTATCACCATTTTGTTGCGGGAATTAATAGGCTCGATCGAATTTTCTTTTTCGGCGTTCATATTCATATACGATCTCCTGATTTATTTGCTTGATATTTCGGTGATTTAGTCAAAGATATTTTGCCTATGCCTAGCAGTAATATTGTACTTGATAACAAAAACCAGAAGTAGTTAATTAGGTAAAGTCGCGGATCGCCTGTGGGAGTATAATCTGTCCAAACTTGTAGCGTGAGAACGTAGAAAAATGGCATCCAATATATATTGTGAATGTATCTCAACAATATAGATTGTAAATAGCGACCAAACCATCCATAGAGAAAGCAAAAAATAATCAGCCCTAACCATGACATACTGTAAATGCTAAAAGCAAGAACGCCTGGTGGAATAGTAGTTGTACGGACTTCAAGTACAAATTCGCTATTCAAATCGGATGTGGTTGGAGGTACTTCTATCCCAAAGAGTCCATCTAAAATACGGGAGGGAATCAAAGCCATAAAACCATAAATCCAATCAACAAATAAGCTGGGCTCATAAACTTCCTTAAAAGCTGAGTCTAGGGAATGAACTGGGTAAACAAAATTACTCATCAAGGTATATAAACCACCACCACTACTGGTGTCATTTTGAATAGCTTGCGTAAAGGTTTCTATTACAGCATCTAAACCTTTTGGGATCGCAGTTAAGCTAAAGAAAAGTACTTTGCCGTAAAGAATGAATAAGAATACACCAATCATTGCCGGTATGGTAATGCTCAAGGATAATTTTCCTCTATATACCACAGAAACTAAATAAAATCCCAAAAAGTAATTGATTAGCGGAATCCGCCCAGATGATAAAGTTGCTGCCACAAAAGCAACTACTACCGAAAAAGCAAATATTACCAATAAAATTATTCTGAATTTTTTAGGTTTTCTAATAAATACAATAGCTGCTAATAAATAAGAGGCAAAAAAAGATGTAAAAATAAATTGCTTAAAAAAGACTAGCGGGCCACTTTCTACTACCCCAGCCCTAATTAAGTTTGTTTGAGTTAAAGCCACCAATACACCACCATACTGGGAGCCGTAGATCTGTATTGATAAACAAGCAAATAATAATAAGCCAATAGCACAAAGGATAATTTTCCCATCTTTATTCTGCTGAATAGAGAAATATTTACTATATTTAGTTGCCGACTTAGCATAAAAACCTACCATTACGCATAAGTATCCCAGCAATATAGCTACCGTAGTTTGGAGATTGCTGGTGTATCTTGTCCGAGAGTCATAGATCATCTCTATAGCTTGCTGATTAAAATTAGCCTCCAACAGAAATGCAGGGAACGGATATGATAAACAAAAAATCACATTAAACCAACTGAAAAAATCAAAAAGAGTGTCTTTCTTACGGACAAATTCCATCAAAAATATAAAAACGATCGTAGCCATGTAAGTTACAGCTAGCATATTCAGTTCCATAGGTACTAATTAATCCTCCGGCACTTGATTATTTTTAACCATTTATCTTGTTTCTGAGGTTTCATTGCTGCAATATGGCGAGGTAGTTATCAACAGCTTTTTCAAAGGAAAAATCCATCGATTTTTGAATTAAGAGTTCTCGATTTACTGGCGGATTTGCTACGCTCTGTAACATCACTTTAGACAAGGCCACTGGATCTCCAATTGGTACTAAAGGCCCATATTTGCCAGCTTCTAGAATTTCTTTTGGCCCACTGGGGCAATCGGTGGAAATCACAGGACAGCCGCAAGCCATCGCTTCAATCAAGACTGTGGGCAATCCTTCCCAACGAGAGGAAAGAATAAAGGCGGTAGCATGACGCATATAAGCATAAGGATTGGGTAGAAAACCGGGCAGAGAAACATCTTCAGCAATGCCTAGTTTGTCGATCGCGTCCTCTAATTCTGGGCGTAATTCTCCTTCGCCTAAAATTAGTAACCGAGCCATAGCTTGCTTTCTGAATAATGCAAAAGCTTGGATGAGAGTGGAGAAGTCTTTCTGGGTCGATAATCTTCCTACAGCTAAAAATACAGGGAGAGAATCTTTTTGAAACCAGGGATGATCGACAGGAGCGTTAGCTTTGGCGAGCAATTCGCGATCGACAACAGGATTGTAGATAGTCATTACCTTCCCGGCGGGGAGACGCAGTTGCTGTTCTAGATCCAGCGCTACACCTTTTGATACTCCGACGATCGCATCTGCACTGGGATAAAGCAATTGCATAAACGGTTTGACAAACCTACCGCGTATAAACTTGGATTGAGCAGCTGATAAAGTATTGTGTTCTACCGCTACCAATCGAGTTTTGGTACCAGCCAAATTTCTCGCCAACAATGCCACTACGTTGGCATGATCCATATGCGATAGTAACGCCGTCGGTCTGTTTTCTCGTAAGTAACGCGATAAAGGCAGCATAGCTTTTAAAACTCGTCCTGCTGCTAAGTTAATCATCCGCACTGACTTTGGGACTAGCTCCAAATATGGGCCTTCTGCATCAGCTAGCACGAGATCCAAAGGCACATCTTTTTCTGCCATCCCTTTCAACAAATTAATCGCTACCCGTTCCGCCCCACCCCCATACAAATTAGGGAGAAAAAAAGCAATCGGTTTCATTTTAGATGCTGCGCTCATTTGGCCTTTTCCTTTAGGACTTCATCTATCAACAATTCCCATTTTTTTACTACCTTATCTAAGCTAAAGCGATCGACCGCTTCGGAAGCACGGGAAGCTAAGCGGGCTCTCTCTTCTGGATCGGACATCAAACGATCCATTGCGGAAGTAAATGCCGATACATCTCCATTGGGAACTAAAATTCCATCTATGCCATCGCGGATAATCTCTTGTGGCCCGCTAGGGCAATTCATGGAAACAACTGGCAATCCACAAGAGAGCGCTTCAAACAAAACTGCTGGTAATCCTTCCCAACGAGAAGACAAAACAAAGAGTTTGGCACTTTTTAACATCCCAATCGGATTGGCAGTTAATCCAGGAAAGAGAACTTGATGAGTTAAGCCTAACTTTTCTCGCAAGTCTTCTAGTTCTCGCCGCAGTTCTCCTTCTCCAAAGATCAGTAATTGCCAATCTGGATATTTATCGGCAATTTTTTGGAATGCTGGTAATAGAAGATCGAAACCTTTTTGATAAGTTAATCTCCCGATTGCGATCGCCCATTTTTTCTCTGGATCGGCTCCTGGAGGTAAATCGCTCTTTATCGGCTCATCTTTAATAGGTTGAACTGGGTTATAGATGACCGCTCTTTTGTTTTTAGGCAACCAGTCAAAATAAGCATCTACTCCATCACTGACACTCACAACTTTAGCCGCCATTGGATAAGTAAAACGCCGCAATTTACTCCATAAATTTTGCGTTTCCGCGATCGGATTATTCTGTTCGCTCACCAAGATGGGATACTTGGTATTGAAGAGCGCTAACAGCGTCAATATATTCGTTGTATCCAAGAAGGAGATTACTACCTCTGGCTGAAGCGATTGAATGGTTTTTCTCAATACCCAAAGACGATAGAGGTTATTCCACACCGCATGAATGGGTGTGGGAGAGTTGGCGGCAATATTCAAAGATAGCCTATTGACTCCCTTGGACAGTTGATAAAAATCCCTTTCGATTCCAGCGATTGTGACGATAGAAACGTCATAACCTTTTTTCATCAAGCCTTCAGCCACTAAAACTAAGGCTCGTTCAGCACCGCCGCAAGAAAGGGATGGAGTTACTAAAGTTATCCGCATTTTTTTGGGTTCGCTTTTATTAATCATTGTGATATTTATGCCAAATTCAATCTTTATTGCTGATTTATTTCTTTGCTTAATTTCTTTTGCTTTCTCAGGTGAATTTCCCCATTAATCAGCATGAATGAGAAGCAGAACATATAGACAACACTTGTAGACAAAGCAATGCCTTTGATTCCCATCCACTCCATAAACAGGTAATTACAAGCTATATTTACGACTAAATTCAGCGCCGAAACTTGCATCAATAAGTGATTCATCTTCATCGCCGAAACTAATCTTACCACCAAAATGTTGGCAATATAAAATGGTATTTGTAAAGCATAACAAATTTGAATTGCCGATACTAAACTGGTATCACTAGCATGAAAAGAACCTCTTTGGAAAAGCAGATGTATGAGCGGCTCAGACACAGCGATGAATAACACCGTCATTGGCACAGTTACACCAAAGATCAGCCGCAGGTAATGTCCAAGGGTATGCTCTACACTTTTCCAATCTTGATGGGCGATCATTTTGGAAAAATAGGGAATCACAGCTGTGCTTAATGCAGTGGAAGCTATAGTAATTGGCAAAAGAACGAGACGCTTACCATAAAGCAATGCGGCGACGCTTCCAGGTGCTAGCATTGCTGCCATTGATTGATCTACTAAACTACAACTAGACATTAAAAAAGCTCCGGCAATCATCGGAGCGTATTGGCCTATTACTTGACGCAGGTTTTCATCAAATCCATACCATTTGGGTATTAATGAAATCTGTTGTTTGTGCAGCGCCATTCCTATGACGATCATTTCCAGTAATTGCCCTGCCACTAAACCACAAGCCAAGGAAAAAACATCCCAAGAATGAAATAGTAACATAAACAGGATAGTCATAGCTGGGGTAAGAGTTTCCGCAACAGCCGCTAACGCAAAACGTTCTCCAGCGTTCAAAACGGCAGCCCAGACAGTCAGAATACCGCTGAATATGATACTAGGTGCGAGTGCCCACAGCAGTTTGTAAGTTAGGTCTAACTTTTCGGGATGGAATCCTGACGCTATTTTTGGCAAAAGGAAGGGCGCACTTGCCAGCATAATTAGCGTGGTGATTGCTAGCAGCCCACAACTCCAGACAATCGCCCCAGAAAATAGTTTTTGCGCTGCCTCTTTACCTTCCTTTTCTCGCACTTGAATGTAGGTAGGAATGAGAGCCGCATTAAAAGAACCCGCCACCACATTGGTGATAAAAGAAGGTAGCACAAAAGCCATTAAAAAGGCATCAAGACTATCCGAAGTTCCGAAGTTCCACGCAACTACTAACTCCTTGAAAGTAGATATTAATTTAGCAAAGCCTAATCCTACTCCCACTATTAAAGTTGCTGCCAAAATTTTGCGATTTGTAGAACCGCTGCTTAACTTATTCCAAAAGGTAAGGGATTTTTGATATAGCCCATTTTTCATTTTAAATAACCCCGGGTTTTCTATCTTTCAGATTCTGGCTTAGTTGCGTTTATGAATACGAACCGCAGAAGTTACTTAGGTTAATTTCAGAGCAACTTTCGTACTACTCCTATTTTACCCACATCTTAGTTCGTCCAGGAACTAGCGCACCCTAAAAAATAGTTCCCCTGAATAATTAGACGATTCTCCACTGCCAGCGATTATAACATTTCGCAATAAAGAGTTATAACCTGTTGTTGCTGACCAGACATTTTTGTTAGCAAATCTTATTGAATATTCTGGGCGATTGTATAATCTGGGAGCGGGATCTGGTAGATTTAATAATACTTCATATACTCCGGGTGGCATAGTTTTAGGAATACCGCCTTCAATATTGACGATTTGAGTAGTACCGGGCATCCATCTGCGGGGATCTTCTTTTACTGGTAAATAATACTCTAGGCGGTTTTGACGGTTACGCAAAATAACTTCCAGTGTGCGAGGATTGTATAGGCCAGCCCATCCATCATTAATAATTTCTAATTTCATTGTCAATTTGTTGCCAGCCTTTACAAGATCGGGCATTGCTGTTTTTGCCAGTCGCAACCGATATCCTAATTTGCGTTTGATTTCTGGCAAACAGCCTTGAGTTTGCCATTTTTTGACAATTTCTCTAGCATCTGGGTTATCCATATTTAATGCGCTCCAGCGCATTCGTGATAGTTCTTTTAAAGTGTTGGGACAATCATCGTATTCACTAGGTTGGCAAGTTTCGCCGCCCTGAACTACATATAGATTTTCTATATTTAAATACTTTTTTTGGGCGTCAACAATGATAGGTATAGTACTTCTATAAGTACCTTTATCATCAATACTAGCCAAAAAACAATCATTATGAAAACCAGTTCGAGAGCGATCGCTACCATTAAACGCTTCTCGATCTTCGAGATTCTTGCTATTATTAAAAGCTTCTGGTTTATGGCGGGGATACCTGATTGCTACCATACGTTCTTTGGGTAACGCTGATAAAAGTTTAAACAGGATTGCTTTTCGATCTTCATTGTTCTTGTCCAAACCATTTGAAGACCTATTCCATTCCCCCCAGTAGCCTATAAAACCTGCTTCTATATAGGCGATCGCATCATAATTAGCTTTCAGTATGGGTGTTAACTGCTCAATATGAGAAAGGATGGTATCTCTGGGAGCATCATCACCTCCACCCACCCAATTATATGAGAACCTGATAATCAATTTTATTCCCGCTTTTCTGGCGGTTTCGCAGTCTTGGGATATCATCTCCAAAAAAGACTGCGATATGATTCCGTTTCGGAATTTTGAAAGCAAGTAAATCCGGCGAACCAAGGTTATATTTTTACTTCCGATCTTTCGCAGTTCGGATAGCTCTAATGGAGAAGTATCTTGATTCCTAACCGGATCGATTGCTATAAAAAATCCTCTTTCAGGATTGGTAAAATCTTCCAGACTGCTTTCATAGGATATAGTTTTTTTAGAGTCATTCCTAGCCAGAGTGCTTACGCATGATGTCAGCAACATCACCACGAGCAAACCTCCTATTAATTTAGGTAGTTTTTTATATTTATTCCCCCACAATATTGATATGTTATGCCAGCATCCTAATCTGTATCCTTGCATACAATCTATTTTTCCGCCATCGGTATTTCAACTTCTTTTATACCCGTAGATTCACTGTGATTTATCTCATCGCTTTCGCGGTCATTCATTTTGGGTGATGGCGACAAAGCGATTAAGCTCGAAACTAAAGAAGGAATTAATTTATCCCAGTTATCTAGTTTTAATTGCACGCCCAACCTTTTTATTTGAGCATAGGCAATAGTAGCAAAACTGGGATTTTGAGCGAGGGCATCTTCGGGAATTACCAGTCTCAAACAAGCAGGATTGATATTGGTTTCCTGGATGATTTGGCGTAACTGAGCGGCGAAGTCAGGTTGGAAAAATTGTTCGCTAGTAAGGTTAACGTCTACTGTTATCCCTGCATCATTAGAAGATTCATGCTGCCAAAGCTGCATCTGACGGCAAGCTTCATAAAGTAACCGCCAGTTAACGCTGAGATTTGAGCTTGTTTCTTCCAGCGCTGGCTCGTCAGCTGGCCGATTCGGCTTGTATTCCGGTAATAACTGCTTCAGCAAAAAGACGATCGAATAGGTATCGTTTTTATCTGCTGCCGCGCATAAAGCATCCACCTTAAAATCAACAATTTCCGGTACTATACCAGCGGCATTGGCAACAGTCATAATTTTTTCGTGTTGGGTGGGGTCATACTTCTCACCTTCGATAAACAGTTCTTCATACAATTTTTCTCCCGGACGCAACCCCGTAAAGACGATATCAATGTCTTTGCCTACTTCATATCCGGAGAGGCGAATCAAATCTTTTGCCAAATCGAGGATCTTGACTGGTTGCCCCATATTGAACATGAATACTTCACCACCCTTACCCAGGACTGCCGCCTGCAAAACCAGCTGCACCGCTTCTGGAATTGTCATGAAAAAACGAGTGATATCTGGATGGGTAATTGTAATCGGGCCACCTTCCGCAATTTGCCGCTTAAAGGTTGGCACAACGCTACCCCTGCTACCCAAGACATTGCCAAAACGAGTCACGACAAACTGTCTGCCAGTTTTTTGGGCGGCTCGCAGTACCATCATTTCGGCAATTCGCTTGCTAGCTCCCATAATATTAGTGGGATTAACGGCTTTGTCTGTGGAGATCATGACAAAGTGTTGGGCATTGTATTGCAATGCCATATCCACCAGATTTTTTGTACCCCGCACATTATTGGTGATTGCTTCTGGCGGGTTTAATTCCATCATGGGGACGTGCTTGTGAGCCGCAGCGTGAAAAATTATTTCTGGCCTGTATTTCTCAAAAATGTACTTCAGTCGCGAGGAAAATCGAATATCTGCGATCGATGCTGTAATGCGAGGAATCTCTTGTTGCTTTTCCCCATTGTGTTTTAATTCTTCCACAAGCTGTTGCAGTTCTTGTTGGATATTGAATACGGAATTTTCTCCGTGTCCTATCAGGATCATTTCCGCAGGGCGACATTTAAAAATTTGCCGACAAAGTTCGCTGCCGATCGACCCTCCCCCTCCGGTAATCAGAACTGTTTTACCCTTTAGCAATCTAGAGATTTTATCTACCTCGGTTTGGATTGGTTCGCGACGCAACAGATCCTCTATCTGTACATCCCGAACGCTGTTCATCTTGAGATCGCCATTGAGGATTTCATTGATGGGCGGTAGCGTACTCGTTCCAACTCCCGCTGATTGACAAATTTCTACGATTTCCCGAATGTCTCTACCCGGAACTGTAGGCATAGCAATTATCACTTTGCTGATGTGCATAGAGCGCACCACTTCGGGAATTTTATAGCGATCGCCCAGTACAGGAATTCTGCAAATATTTAAGTTGAATTTTTTGGGATCGTCGTCAATAAACGCGACTGGATAAATACCCAGAGAGGGACTATGTTGCATTTTTTGCACTAGGGATATGCCTGCGCTGCCCGCTCCAACGATAAGGACGCGATCTCCTTTGTAAGATTTCTTACGTCCTTGTCTGAGTCTGGCGAGCGCGGGAATGCTGAAACGGCTGGCCGCAACTAACAGCAAACTGAGAATCCCGTCCAGCAAGGGGAGCGATCTCGGTAACCTATCTACCCCCAAATCGCTCACATAAAACAGCATCTTAAAAACTATGGTTTGCAATACTGTAGCCCCCACTGTAAGCATCACCATATGCTCCAGCTCATCAATAGTGGCATAGCGCCAGTAATGCTTGTAAAAGCCCCACTGAGCAAATACAGTTATTTTTACCGCTAAAAACATCAGCGTTGCTACTAGCAACCCATATTTGTATGGTTCAACCGTAAAATCATCATCTAACCGAATTGCCAACGCTAATATGGGCGTAATTAAGAAAATTATTAGATCGCATATTAAAAACTTCCGATTTTTTAATCCCGTTAGCAAATTTAAAAATAGCCTATTCATTTCAACCACTCTCCGCTTAAACACAAATTTCTAATTTTTTTTGTATTCAGGTGAAAATTGTTACTTCTTCGCTAAATTCGCTACTTATCAACATTAATTAAGCTGTATCTTCCCTTTTCCCCTGTTTTTTACTCTTCTTCACCAGTTTTTCACTTTTCCTTTTTGTGTTTTCACTTTTGCTTCCCCACTTTTTCACCTTTTCGAGCTATGTAAGTAATAGGGGTTGCATAGTCCGTGTTTTAGTTCTGTTCTATGTGTTGCAGATTCTGCGATTTTTATTCCCTCTCCTAATGACACCGTTCCCAGATACTCCTCATGCTACTAAAACTCATAACAGGCAAAACTGACAATGACTCTACGATCTATTATTTTTCCGATAACTTTAACATAACCTTTTTTTAACCGATTTTCCTCTATACTACATCATCTAGCATATGACATCCCCCCTTAGACAGTAAATTTGTTTAGTAAATCTTTACAAAAAATTTTTTTTTGATAACATAGTTAAATAGCTCAGCACAGTTAAGAACTGTCTTATATAAGGCAGAAAGCTCTTGTTTTCACGTTTTGATGCTTTTGGTGCTGAAATTTGTCTTCATAAATCTTTAGTCTGTATTTTATTTTTTGACAAAAATTTCATCAAAAAAATATAGACTAGGGGGAGTTGACAATACTATAATTTAATGATACAAAAATTAGCTTCTCTGTCTAGGAGCCACTTCAGGAATTATTTATGGAGTCCACAGAATCTTCTGTAGGTTTTCACCAATACTGGCTTATTCTGAAGCGACGTTGGTTGCCAACCTCAGCCATATTTGGGTTGGTTGTCGTGCTAGCACTCGTGTATACCTCCCGGCAAAAGCCTGTCTATGAAGCCGAAGCAAAGCTTTTATTGAAAAAGACAAATCCTACTTCTTCCATAACGGGATTGGGAAAAGAGATCGGAGAATTTGCTCCTGTAGGAGAACAAAGTAACCCCCTGAACACAGAGATAGAGGTAATTCGTTCAGAGTCAATCGTACAGAAAACTATCAGTAAACTCAATCTATTGGATGAAAAAAACTCACCGCTAAAAGTAAAAGATTTTCTGAAAAACCTGTCAGTGGCAAATATCAAGGGAACCGATATGCTGTCAGTAGCCTACAAAGAAAAAAATCCCCAAAAACCAGCATTAATTGTCAATACACTGATCCAAATTTATATAGATAACAATCAAACTCTGAATCGGGCAGAAGCAGTGTATGCCCGCGAGTTTCTAGAAAAACAGTTACCTAATGCCGAAGCTTCTGTGCGTCAAGCCGAAGCTTCTATGCGCCGATTCAAAGAACAGAACAAAGTTGTTTCGCTCCAAGAAGAAGCCAAATCTGCTGTAGAAGTTATTGGCATCTTAGAAGGCAAAATTGCCGAAGCTAAATCTCAATTCGCAGATGCAAATGCCGAATCGGAAGCATTCCAAAACCAATTGCAGATGAATGCACAGGAAGGATTGACAGCAACTTCTCTTAGCCAATCCCCCTCAGTACAGGAGGCGCTGAAAGAATACCAGCAGGTAGAACGCCAGTTAGCAATCGAGCGAATTCGCTTCCACGAAACACACCCTTTGATAGTTGACTTAAAAACTAAAGAAGCCTCTTTGAAAGCTTTACTACAAGCACAAATACAAAAGTCTGTTGGTAGTCAGAAACAATCGGAAAATGTGAATTTGCAAATGGGAGAAGTAAAACCGAGATTGATTGAAGAATTTGTCAAAATAGAAGCAAAACGTCGAGGTTTAGCCAATCAAGTTTACACTTTATCGAAACAACAAGCTGTCTATAAGGAACGAGTAAGTGTCATACCCAGACTGGAACAGCAACAGCGCGAGTTGGAAAGTAAATTACAAGCCGCCCAATCTACTTATGCACTTCTGCTGCAAAAGCTTCAGGAAATCCGGATAGCCGAAAATCAGAATATGGGTAACGCTCGCATTATCCAAGCCGCCCTTGTTCCTCAAGAGCCTCTTGCTTCTCGTAAGTCTTCATCTATAGTCACAGGGGTTTTGTTGGGGGGTATGTTTTCTATAGCTACTGCCCTTATTTTAGAAGCCGCTGACAAATCCATCAGAACTGTGGAAGAGGTAAGAGATTTATTTGGATTTAGCTTACTGGGAGCGATACCTTTCGATAAAAAGTATAAAAAAATTAGTAAACTCGCTCGCAAACAGTCTTTGCAAAAGCACCTCGATTTACAGCAATCAGTTCTCGATATTGTTGTCTCAGAAGCGCCCGATTCACCAGTCAGTACAGCTTACCGAATGTTACAAACCAACCTGTATTTTCTCAATTCCGATCGAGACCTCAAAATAATTGTAGTCACCAGTTCATTACCTAAAGAAGGTAAATCTACCGTTTGTGCTAATTTAGCTGTGGCTATGGCGCAAATGGGGCGTCGAGTCTTACTGGTAGATGCAGATGCACTAAATCCCCGCTCCCATCAAGTTTCGGAACTTTCCGATCGAGGTTTGGGCAATGTTCTTGTCGGACAAGAACAAATCATTACCACCGCACAAGTAATGGTTAATTTGGAAGTTCTTACTTGTGAGAGCCTTGCCACTAACTCAACCGCAGTGATGGACTCTCCTGGGATAGCATCATTAATCAACAAATTTTCAGCCAAATACGATTTAACTATAGTTGACGCTCCTTCCTTGAAAGTCTCTACTGACGCTCTCTTCTTAGGTAAAATGGCTGATGGGCTTTTATTAGTTTCTCGCCTTGGCGTACTGGATTTAACCAGTGCTAATGTTGCTCGCGACTTTTTGGAGAAATCGCGTCAGAATGTTCTCGGTTTAGTTGTTGGCTTTCCAAAAAGTAGTTAGTCAGCAGTCAACAGTCAGCAGTTATTTTATGCTGGCTAGCTAATAACATCTGACTGATGACCGATGACTGTCAAAACATTAAGCACCTACTTTTTGCAATCCTACTGCGGTTTGTTGCAGTAAATTGCTGTAAAGTTCGCCTAACTGAGATGCTACCCCATCCCAGCTAAACATTTTTTCTACTCGCTTTCTTGCCGCTTGACCCAGCTTTTGGCCCCATTCTGGATTGCTGAGAATGCGATCGATCGCATTCGCAAAAGCGACTTCATCCAGCGGCGGACAGAGCAAGCCAGTTTCTGCCGGTACTATAGTAAATTGCAGACCGCCCACATCGCTGCCTACCACCGGTGTACGACAAGCCATCGCTTCAATAGTCACCAATCCAAACGGTTCGTAGTGACTGGGAACGACAGTAACGTCAGCAGCAGCATAGTAAAATGGCAAAATATCTCGATCGAGCCTGCCTGGGAAAGTCGTCATTTCTCTCAATCCCAGTTCCTCAACAATACCCTCAATGCGATCGCGTTCTATGCCATCACTTTCGCCGGGACGACTGCCACCACCAATTATTATTTGTAAATCTTCCTTACCGCGCAGCTGAGAACGTCCGACAGCACGAACTAAAGTTTCGATCCCTTTGCGACGATCGAACCTTCCTACATAAAGAACAACCTTACTATCCGGCTTTATGCCCAATTTCTGTCGTCCTTCTTCTCTGCTAACCCTACCAAATCTGTCGATATTGGTGCCGCAGGGAATAATATCGATCTTGCCCTTAGAGGAAACGAGACTACGCATATGTTCTTTTTCCTGCGGGCTAGTCGCTACAATTCTATCCCCTGTTTCCAAGACTGCCTTTTCAGTTGCTAACCGCATAGTGGCAATCATCGGAATAGTTGTGACCGACTTATATTTGACAGCACCCAGAGAGTGATAAGTATGTACTTGCTTGACACCTTGAATTTTTTTCAGCTGCATTCCCACCCAAGAGGAAAGCCAGTAATTCGTGTGTACCAAGCGATAGGTGATGCCAGATTGCTTTTGAAACTTTATCAGTTGTTCTACAAACTCCGGTAGATATTCAAAAATATTGTCGCGGGGTACAAATTCCTTCGGCCCTGCTTGCAGTCGAATCGTGCGACAATTATGACTGTGTTGGACAATTGTAGATTGTTCGGAACTCGAAAAGCGGGTAAACATATCTACGTGCCACCCCAGTCTGGCGAGTGCTTCGCCCACTTGACGCACATAGACGTTTTGTCCGCCAGCTTCTTCCTTACCGATTTCAATTGCTGGATCGCCGTGAACAGAGATCAAAGCGATGTGCTGTTTGATAGTGGAAACCATAGGTTTAGTAAGTGTGGGGATGCAACGACATTGAGGACGAAAGCTCGATCGCATAGTTCTGTTCGATCGAAAAGAGTGAAATCTCAGAGACCCTTTTAGTTAAAGGGTAGGTATTTAGCCGGAGGGGATCATCTTCTACCGGACTGATGTCTCACGCCCCCCACCCTCAGTCTTTGGGATGATCGTGCCCCCACTTGGGTCATTGCAGGTACTGCGGGTGCGGATTTTTTCAGATCTCGATCGCAAAAGACTATACTTTCTCTAAATGCTGTGCTAATATAAATTTCTGTCACCCTGGAGAGGTGGCTGAGTGGTCGAAAGCGGCAGATTGCTAATCTGTTGTACGGCAGGTAACTCCGTACCGAGGGTTCGAATCCCTCCCTCTCCGTATTCAAAGATCGAAAGTCAAAACTAAAACAGATATATATTATTGCTCGTCAATCGCACTTCGTCGTGGAATAGGCTCGATCGCTTGCCCAAAATCATCGGAAGAAATGCGTTTAAAACCCATTTTTTGTGATTGGCGCTAGATTTTAACCTGATTTTTCCCTAGAAGTGCGATCGGCAAACTCGCGAGCGGATTCATATACCATAAATTTCCCGATTTGGGATACTGGCAGTGTAAAATGTGACAATTCTGTTGCAAAACAGAATATAAATGTAATATTTTATGCAACCCTTTTGTTGCGGATTGTTGAGGATTGGAATAAGAAATGAGTAAATCGGCTAAAAAGAGAAGTTTCAAGTACAGCAAAGCTCTAGCTCTAGCTTTTATCGCACTGGGCACAGGTTTTGTCACCGCTGCTTGTCAAAACACCAGCAGCACTAACACCAGTTCGACCCCGACAGCCCCCGCCCCCAATAGCACCACAGCTGCGGTCAGCCAAACCTCAGTCACCACAACCGCAGCTACCAACGCCAAAGGACTAAAAATCGGCACCCTGCTACCCGCCACCGGTGACCTATCTTCGATCGGACAGGGGATGATTGCTGCTGTACCTTTGTTAGTCGAAACCGTCAACAAATGCGGTGGCGTCAACGGTCAACCCGTTACCCTCATTTCCGAAGACGACCAAACCAAACCAGAAGCCGGTGCTGCCGGGATGACCAAGCTAGCAGAAGCCGACAAAGTAGCTGGTGTAGTCGGTTCCTTTGCCAGCAGCGTTTCCACTGCTGCCGTGGATATTGCAGTGCGGAACAAAGTCATGCTCATCTCTCCTGGTAGCACCAGTCCCGTCTTTACTACAGCTGCAAAAGAAGGCAAATATCAAGGTTATTGGGCACGCACCGCACCACCCGACACCTATCAAGCGCAAGCTTTGGCCAAACTCGCCAGCGAAAAAGGCTTCAAGCGAGTTTCCACCGTCGTTATTAATAATGATTACGGCGTCGGTTTTGAAAAAGAATTTGTGCAAGCATTCAAAAAACTGGGTGGAACCGTTGTCAACGAAAGCAAGCCGACCCGCTACGACCCCAAAGCCACTACATTTGATACCGAAGCAGCCAGTGCCTTTGCCGGTAAGCCGGATGCCGTAGTTGCCGTTCTGTACGAAGACACGGGCAGTTTATTGCTCAAAGCTGCTGCCGAGCAAGGTGTGAGTAAAGGAGTAACGGTGATGCTCACCGATGGCGTTTACTCGCCACAGTTTCCCGGAAAGGTGGGCAAAACCAGCAACGATAAGTTTATCCTGGGTGGAGCAGTAGGCACAGTTCCCGGTGCCAACGGCCAATCTCTAGCCGATTTTACCAAATTATGGAAAGAGAAGAAAGGTACAGAAGTAGGTGCTTTTGTGCCCCACTCTTGGGATGCGGCGGCTTTGTTAGTGCTAGCAGCAGAAGCAGCTAAGTCCAATACAGGGGAAGGCATCAAGAGCAAAATCAGAGATGTTGCCAATGCGCCAGGGGAAGAAGTCAGCGATGTCTGCAAAGCACTGGAATTAGTGCGCCAAGGTAAAGATATTAACTATCAAGGAACCAGCAGCAACGTGGATATTGACGAAAACGGTGATGTTGTGGGCAGTTACGATGTTTGGGCGGTCAAAGACGATGGCAAACTGGAAGTTACTGGTAAAGTAAGTCCTCAGTAGCGATCGCCGCATTTCTCAAATACTTGGAATACAGTCAGGTGGGTGAGCGTACAACCGTCATGCACCCACCTATTTTGCATCAACAAGATCCCTTTTGACCGCTCAATAAAAAAACAAACAAAAAATCCCCCATAACTCCAAATACAGAATTATGGGGAATGAAAAATTGACTTTCAATAAGCTGCAATTTGAGGGTTAACAGCAAATCAGAAGACAGATATTACTAGAATCGGAATCCAGTACCGAAGTTATAGCCAATGCCCAACATGATACCCAAGTCAGTCGTATCGATAAAGCCCGCCGTTACAGCAGCTGTAGCCGTAAATTGATTGCTGATTGGCACATCGACACCCCCAGTCAGAGCAAAGCCAAGATTGCTATCTCCATCAGTGGAAATAATGACTCCAGCACCAACGTAAGGAGCAAAGTTGATTCTTTGAAAAGGTTCCGCCGCGATGGGAAAATCGTAAGTTACTGGAATGATGAAGTCGGTGTCATCGCCTATCACTACGGAAGGGCGCACCGAAAAGACTCTTGTCAGTCCGATTTTACTGAAAATCGTAAAGCCACTATCGCCCAAAGCGGTGTCTCCCGTCAAACCCAAATTACCGCCGACACCGAGATAGCTAGACCCAGAACGAGTGGCGCGACCCGGTTCCAATTCGGCTTGAGCCACCCGCTGGCCTTTTTTAGCTGGTGCGTTTGCTGGTGCTGTTTGGCGAGATGCAGACCGACCGAATAGAGCTGAAGCTGAAGTTTCTGCTGTACCTGGAGCTGGCTGCTTTTTTGCCGTATCATCTGATGTTATCGCCGATTCCTCAAGCAGATTGTATAGCCCAGAGCTGTATAATTCGCTCTGAAGCGCGGGTGAGTTGCTTAAGGATTCTGACTGCGACAGTTGAGTCTGAGTCACGGCAAAGTTGGAACCGCGATCGATCGCAGCGGGTGCGGTGACCGTAGGTTGGGCTATAGCAGGCAAGCCGCTACTTACACCTGCGATCGCTGCCAAACTCACAAAGAAAACACTACGTTGAAAAGGATTCGTATTCACATTCACTCCTCGACAAAGATCGGGACAATAGTTAATCCCAGCGAAATTTTATATCAGAATTTAATCCTAGTATCGGTGACAGGTATAGCCGCACTCAGGAAAATGATGTACTTGCAGGCTCAAATCCTTGGGAGTATGAGCTACACAGTTCGGGAAAGTTTGGCTTTTGATGCTTCGACTTGTGCAAAATACACCTCTTGCTTCCAGCACAGCATTGACTGTATTGCGCTCAAGAGTTGCCAATCTTCGCGATATTAGATGGCTCGATTGGCGCAGATCCGATCCGACTGCAACCGAAAAAAGGCATACAGACGCGAGTTGTTCGGCCTAATGCTAAATATACAAGAAAATCCGCAGTAGCGACCTCTATAGTTCGGATGATTGTGCGGTAACCCCATAAAAAAGCAGCTTTAGGCTCTTTTTCCACTTTCCTGTGTGGAGAGACTTTCGGGCCAATATCTGCCAACCGCAGACCGCAGCAGCGAAGCGCTTACATTTCGCCAGCATCAGCTTCGTCCACTGCACCAGCTACTTGACGAGAAACAAAAGGCAAAATCGCTTTGTTTTTACTGTGTGCCCTTCCTTCTGTAAATACAACTAACAAATAGGGCTGCTTACCCGGGATCTCGATATAGGCAGCGTCGTGGCGTACTTGGCTAGTCCATCCAGCTTTAGACCACAGTAAGGCATTCTGAGGCAAACCTTCCCCCAGAAAACCGGTTACCTGATTTTCATCGTCGGTTGTTAAATCAGCTGGGTTAAGACTGCGTTTCATCAAGGCCATCATACTTTGCGAAGCTTTTGAGGATACTGCTACTCCGCCGATAATGCTGTGCAGGAGACGAGCTGTAGCGTTAGTAGTCAGCATATTGCGATTTTCCATCAATTCGCCCACAAAAATGCGCTCGCGTCCGTAGGGACCATCACACCAGGTTTTTTGGTTAACGTTGATTGCTTCTAACTCCGGCCAGCCCAACGAGTGAAAGTAGCGATTGACAATGTTACGCTGTAACTGCCAGGTTTGGAACGGCCCGTGGGATAGTTCCGGGCCGCTGGTGGTGCCCGTCAAGACATCCACAACTAAACTGGTGGCGTCGTTGCTAGAATCGACGATCGTATCGCGGATAGCGCGTTCCAACTCGGCGGTTGTCTGAATCATGCCTTTTTCCAACCACTCGTATACTGCCACCAGGTAAAACAGCTTGACGACGCTGGCAGGATAGATGCGATCGCTACCTCGATAGCTGAAACCTCTAACTTCGTGGTTCCAAAAAGCTTGCGGGCTAAGGGCTCCACCTGTATTTACAGGCACGGGCGGATCGTAGACAATCCAAGTAAGGGCGATTTGGTTGCGGGCTAGGTCTGGAAATTCCGCCCAAGTTGCAGAAAGGATTTGATTGCCCAGCTGTTGCAGTTGTTCGTCTTTGCGGAAAAAAGTCATTCGATTTTAGATTTTAGATTTTAGATTTGAGATTGTTCGTAGTACATTGTTCGTTGCAACGTCTTCGTCCGCAAACAATAAACTGCGAACCGCTAACCACAGATCGTGAACGAAAATTTCCAGTCGATCGAGTACCGATGCCGACGCAATGTCAACATTTACGATTCTCCTAGCTGCACCCGTTTGGCAACTCAGGCGGCGCTTGGGCGTCATCTACGAGTAGTATCGCCCAATGGGGATACATCTGATACATCTATTGAGGTGTGTCTGTGCGAGGATGATTATCCCGGCTGGCTGTCAATCCAAGATAAAAGGTATCTTGAGGAAGTGGCAACCCCTTATCAGGCGATCGATCTTTGTGCGACCGAAATCCAAGCACGATTGCCGGCAGTGATTGCCTTTACCCAAAATGCCATGAAACAACCCAATTATTACCTGTGGGGCGGCACGGTGGGGCCAAATTACGATTGTTCTGGGTTAATGCAGGCAGCATTTGCTTCGGTGGGTATTTGGTTACCCAGAGATTCCTATCAGCAGGAAGCATTTACTCAGCCAATTCCGATTGAGGATCTTTTACCGGGAGATTTAATATTTTTCGGGACTCCAGAAAAAACTACCCACGTCGGACTTTATTTAGGTGAGGGGCGCTACATCCACAGTTCCGGTCAAACAGTCGGTCGCAATGGTATTGGCATCGATGTGC
>NZ_JACJPW010000101.1 GCF_014696265.1 Aerosakkonema funiforme FACHB-1375
AAGAATGCTTCTAGTAGGGTATTTTGGAGTTCTTCTGTTAAAATACCACTGGGGTCTGATGGATTTTCTATCCATTGGTTTAATCTGGTATCGAAGTGTTTAAATTGAAGTGTCATGGCGGTAAGTAGAGTTATGAATTCTGATTTTTTGCAACGGTTTGATAGGGAGTTTGCTTTGGATGAGAAGCTGGGTGAGGATTATGTTGAGGGTTTGGTTATTCAGGGGTATTCTGATGACCAAATTGTTCGGCAGATGGAAGCTTTGCGTAATGGGATTCCGTTGGATGAGTTGCCTTTAGATATGGATGCTGAAGATTATTATGACTATCTCAGCGGTGGTTATGATTCTTTAGAAGACGCCTATGACAAGGAATATGTAGACCAACTTAACCGAGAAATAAACGATCCTAATTCGCCAAACTATGTACCACATAACCCCGATGCAACCATAGATTTTTGAGTTTTAGAGCGGCCTATAAAGGCCGCTTTATTTTTACGGTATTGCTGTGGTGGTTGCTTCAACGGGGTGGTGACTTTGATGTAAGTGGGTTCAACTGCCAACTGGGTATCGAAAATTGACTGATGTTTTTCGAGATTTTCTGGATGTGCCTTCATGGAAAAATATGAAAACTAGACTTATTTCAAACTGACACTAGAGCTTTAGTTTCCTCATCTTTCACCAGATGGATGTCTTTTACGACTTTCTACGTAATTTAAATTTTGCTATAGCTAAGCTAATTAGATTAATCAATAAGTGGTTTTAATTGATTATTTCCGTTATCAAACACAGCGCTAAACCAGGACAGCTTCCTGTAGTAGGATACCTTCTATGCCTCTAGGCATAGCCTATAATACTTATTTCAATTCCTTTTTAAACCACTAGATGTATAGCCATAATCTTCGTTTTATTCCAAATCGTTTTCATTTAAAACTTAACTATTAAAACTTCTTTTTAATTCTCTGGGCATAGGTGGTTTCTATCTGTCGAGATAAACAAAATATGTGTAATTATTCTAAATTATCCGACCTAAGGGAGGATGGTTAAATTTAGAGATAAATGAGATAACTAAATAAAGTAAATGAGGAATATATCATGGGCATCAAAACCACAGAAGAACTCTTGGCGTTATTGGAATCCAAATTGTTTAGTGGCATAAAAGACGAAATAACAGAAACCGAAATTTCATATACTGCCTATAAATTAGCAGTAAATTTTTATGAATTAGTGAATGCAATTTGGGAAGGCGAACACACCAACCAAACTATCAGTTATGAAGAACTTAAGGGGATTGTGTGGGAATATCAGAGGCAACATCAAATCAGCGGAGTCATCATAGAAACCGTACACTTGGGAAATAAAACTTACCGATTTCCAGTTGCACTAAAGGAACTATTGGTTCTCGAAAGCGACTTAGATATACTAAAAGCAGCAGTACCGCGAGTAATAGAAGCTTTTACCGAGTACGCTAATAGCCGTCCTATCTACTTATGCTACACCGCCTATGACAAGTGGGATGCTGAACACCACATTCAAACAACTCTTGAATATATTAAACACGAAGCGACATACGCAGACTGGGCAGAAATTACAGTTGACGACGATACAAATGTATCCTTATCTTTAGGATGGGGCAATCCAAATTCATCAGTAGATTTAGATGATTTAGAAGGAGACAAGATCGCCTTTGAAGCTATTACTAGCTGCCCTTGGAATATTCACCTAAAAATCAAAGGAATATCTGAAATTAAAGGAGAAATAATTATCATTTCCCAAGAAGAAGATTTTGACTTTTTCTAATTTGGCGCTACTTGAGCGCAAGAGTATAAAAGTAGGCTTCAACTATTTAGTAAGTTCAAGAAACTAAAGAATTTGTTTTACAAACTCGCTCTCACTTGCATAGTATAGTTTATAAAGCAAGTTCTTTATAAAGTATGACCTACACTTCAGTGCAACCAAATTCCCTGATGCGTGCTGCTACTTTGGCAGAACTTCAGGAGAAAGGGCAATTACTCATCCGCCTTAACCAACAGACTATTGCGCTGTTTTACAGCCACGATCGAGTTTACGCGATCGACAACCGCTGTCCGCACATGGGCTTTCCTCTGCATGGCAGCGTGTGCAAAGATGGCATTGTCACCTGTCCGTGGCATTACGCACGCTTCGACTTAGCCAGCGGTGGCACTTTTGATTCCTGGGCAGATGATGTGCGATCGTTCCCAGTACAGGTTACTGACGGCGAGATCTGGATCGATCTCTCAGTGCAAGTAAATCCAAAAGCGCATCAACAACAGCGATTACAGGATGGCTTAGAGCAGGGAATTTCACTTGTGATTGCCAAATCAGCGATCGCTCTTTTAGATTTTGGCATAGAACCAACAGAACCGTTTCAGGTCGGTTTAGCCTTCGGTACTCGTTACAACAAAGCTGGATGGGATACCGGACTGACTATGCTTACCTGTATGATGAATATCATGTCCTATTTGGATGAGAGCGATCGCCCCCGTGCTTTGTATCAAGGACTGTCTGCTGTTGCACGAGATTCTGCCGAAGCACCACCGCATTTTCGAGTTCATCCTTTGCCTACCGCTAATCTCGACTTTCCTACCTTAAAAGCTTGGTTTCGTCAGTTTATCGAACAGCGCGATCGGGAAGCGGCAGAACGCTGTTTGATGACAGCAACACAATCGGGAATGAGCCGAACTCAGATTGCCGAAATGTTATTTGCGGCTGCAACTGACCATCGCTACCTTGATGTCGGTCATGTTCTAGATTTTATCAACAAAGCTCTGGAAGCATTGGATGCGATCGATTGGCAAGAAGCACAACCCATACTAGCAAGCTTGGTGAGTGGGTTAGCGAATGCAACACGCATGGAGGAATCAAGTTCTTGGCGTTATCCAGTGGATTTGGTTGCTATTGTTTTAGCTGCATTTGAACAATTACCAGCTGCGTTGTCATCTGGACAATTGCAAAGAGGACAATGGATTCAACCCCCAGAGTTAGTATCTGTTTTGTTAGGCGATAATCCACAAGCGATCGCAGATAGTTTGTTGAATGCGCTGCGATCGGGTTGCACGGAGGTAGAATTAGCTCAAGTTGTTGCTTATGCTGCTGCTTTAAGAGTCGCTCGCTTCAATACCAATAACGACCACGGAGATTGGAACAGCGCCCATCATCCTTTTACCTTTGCTAATGCGGTACACCAAGGTATCCGACGAGTACCAACAGTCGAACTTTTGCGCGGTGTATTCGATGCGGCAATGAGCGTATATCTGAATCGATTTCTCAATGTCCCACCTGTTCGATTACCGGAGCCAAAAGATACTATTGCCGATCCAGAATCGTTGCTCTCTAGCTTACCAGAACTGCTCGATCGCCAGCAGCAAGTTAACGAAACGGGACGATTAGTGGCGCAATATCTCTACAGTGGTGGTAAGCCAGAACATTTGATGGCAATACTGGCAAAACTGATGCTGCGGGAAAACCGGGATTTTCACGTAATTCAATCAATCGAAGCTGCTTTTCGACTGTATACTCAGTTAGCAGATCCGTTGGAAGGTGTGCCTGTGTTGGTGGCAACGGCGCGGTATTTGGCGGCTCATGCACCGACGATGCGATCGCAGGAACAAACCTATCAGATGGCGTATCGGTTGCATCGAGGCGATCGATTATTTGAAGAATCGGAAGATGTATAAATTTGCCGCAGCGTGTAAGAATGAATTAATTATTTTTGGGGCTTGCAGACCTGGATATTCCCAAAAGCAAATCCGTGCCTGGATTGAGTTTATGAAAAGCCAGGATATTCAACGAATCTGTTGCTTATTAGCAGAAGAACAACTAATTCGTTACCCCAAATTATTAGATTCTTACCAGGAGGAATTTGGTAGTGATAATGTTTGTTGGGCAGCGATCGCAGATTTTCATATTTGCGATCCTGCTACTCTTCACAACCAGATTTTACCGTTTCTTTTCACGTCCGATCGATCCCAGCAAAAAACGGTTATTCACTGTTCGGGCGGGATTGGACGAACGGGACATATTCTGGCTGCGTGGTTGATCTTTGGGCGGGGTTTATCCCAGCAAGCAGCGATCGAGGCAGTGAGAAAAACAGGTAGAAACCCTTACGAAGCAACGATTTTTGCGCCCTTGCGCGGTAAAAGTCCACTCCAGGTGTTAGCAGAACTGAATTACCTTTTAAATGCTTCTAGCACTCATTCATAAGGTTAGCTAGGTTTGCGATCGCTTCGGGCAAATTTGATAGGCACAGCGTCGTTCTCCGGCAATAATATGCTCGACACGCTGAATGTTAACCTCATCTCCCAGCACTGATTGAAAGGTTTCTAATTCCTTCGCGCACAGTCCAGTACAAGCGGTGGCGGCAGCACAAATGGGACAGTGATTTTGTACTAGCAGAAACGATCCATCTGCCATAATTTGGACTTGTGCTATGTAACCTTCATTGGTGCGAATTTCTGCTAATTTGTTCAATCGTTGCTTGAGCGATCGCTTTCCTTTCATTTGCTCGGTGTAACTTTCAATCTGTTGGCGAGTGAGGATTAAAAGTAACCGTTCTAATCCCACTTCCCCAAAAGCTTGTTTTACACAATTGAGTAGACTTAAGGTAAGTTCTGCGTATCCTTCTGGGAAAAAGCGATCGGCTGCTGGGGTTAGCTGCCATAACTTTGCAGGTCGTCCCATTGGACGGGGTTCTTCCTGATAGGTGACTAACTGTTCTTCCTGCAAAGCATAGAGATGCTGCCGCACTGCCATTGCTGTAATACCTAAGTGGGAGGCGAGGGTTTCTGCATCTAGGCTACCCTCTTGCTTTAACAACTGTACGATCGTCCGCCTTGTCCGAGTAGCGGTTTCTTGAGAAAGTGTTTTCTTTGCCATATTCACAAAGTAAAGAACTCTCTTTACAAAGTCAATGGCAGAAACCTTTATTTTGATAGCTTTCAAGTTATGGGTAATTGCCAGGACATGAAAGGAAGTACGATCGATCGCGCACAAAGTTATCGCAAAATAAAATATGGGAATTTTCAATTTTGAGCATTCTCATCAACGAAGGTTAGAGACAAATCTATTCAAACTCTGAGAGGACAAATGAATTTAGGCAGGATTATCTCTGGTTTAGTTGCAACAATGCTTCTAATTCCTACAATAAGTAACGCACAGAGTCGAAACCGCTTCCCATCAGGAGTAGCTTCTTTGGCTCAAATGGGATGTCAGAATATAAATGAACGTAGTCCTCGGATTTTTTTTCGTGGAATTGAGTACACAGCTATAAATCAGAATATTCCTGTAGGACGAACACTACTCACAGCGGTTGCTTATTTAAATTCTAGCGAATCGCCTAGTGAAATTTGGTGCAATCTTCGACAGCCTGATACAAGCCAAAGATTTAAAACCTTAAGGCTTGCATTTGGGTTTGATGCACGGGATGAGCAAAATAGAAGTTTTCAGGCAGTTGTTGTGAAATTTTCTCTAGCTAGAGACGAGGAACCAGCTCCCCGTACATTCTATCTAAGAATGGGAGACAAACGGCAAATAGAAATAGATATAGTAAACACTCGTATCCTGAAAATGGAGATTCAGTGTACAGGATATCCTACCGCTTCCGGTTGTCCGAGACTTTTCTTTTTTGAAGATACTTTAAGGTAAGAAGAAAAATTTTGGCTATGAGGGTGCATATTCTACCCTAATATTTCCTATAAGGATAGGACGATCTGTATAGACTGTAACTTGAATATTTCCATACCCTCCTAATCTTGGGTTGTTAGCCATGTATCGAATTAAAACACCAGTACCACCTGGATTGTAGGAGTTAGGGTAAGCGATATTTCCACTTGTGTTCCACCCTCCCATATTGTCATGGAATCTAGCGGCAGCTTCATGAGGCGGAAAAATAGCACGCTGTATCTCCCCAGGAGTCATTAGGGTATTTTCACTAAGATACTTAGCAGCACCAACCATACCAAGACTTGCTGGCCCTGAAAAGGTTGAGATAATAGGCTCATCGTTGACTAGGCGAGGAATAGAAAAGGCTACATTTTCACCCAATTGTTCTCGATTAGTGGCAGCTACAATGTATCTGTACTCAGCGCTTGGAATTTCTGCTGCTACTTGATTAGTGAAGTATCTATCAATCAAACTTCTTTGAGCTAATTGAGCTTGTAGGCGCTTATCAAACCAGTCTTGGTTACGGCGATTCCACGCACGAGTAGCTACAGAAAAAGCACCTTGAAGCAACATCCCAAATGCTAGATCAAGAAGTGAGCCTCCCAACAAGCGAAATAATAGAAAAATAACAGCATCAGCTTGCTTTGGTACAAGTAAACCTGAGCTAGTCATAAAGGATGCACTGGCTAAAGCTCCGGTTTGAATAAATTTTCTACGTTTCATTGTATGGTGTCATCTAAAAAGTATAAAGTAGGGCAAATATTGCTTGGTTTATCACCCCAATAAGTTCCATCTGTGGGATTGAGACAGTCAAATTCTAGCCCTAGATCTTCTGTTCCCTGGATGTCTACAACCCAATTGGTAGGAGTACCAAAAATAATAATTTTAGACTCCTTAAAGTTTCCGTTACTGTAGACTGATACGCGAATACTTCCACCCGTTGTTCTTCGTTGTTCGTCATTGAAACCTAAAGAAAGCTGTAACTGACTAAATCTCGGTGGCTCGCCCGGTTCAGCAATCTTGCAAATAACTGCAAGAGGTTTATTGCGACCAAGTTGCTGAGGACTGTTGATGTTAGCAACAGTTCTATAAAGCCTTCTTCCAATGCTAATTTCTCTCTGACTTCTAAACCATGCTGCCCCACTTACTCCTACCGTCTTCCGACATCCCCTAAAGCTTGTTAAATAGATAGGTTGTACACTATCTAAGTTTTGAGCTAGTGTAGTATCTTTAAGCACAAATGGAACCGTCCATAAAAATACGAAAAATAAGCTTACATAGCTTGCTTTCATTGGTACATTGATAAGCTGAAACACTAGCTTAGTCTCCTTCCATTACTTGAGTATCCCTGAAACATACGGAGTTAGTAAGATGTACCATACATAACTACACTTATGTGTATTATTATAATCAGTATAGGTTGAGCTTGCAAATACGGACTTGTTGGCGTAAGTGTTGACATACGTAGTTAGTTCGTATACCGAAGATTTGAGTGCAATACCTACGTGCCTAGTACCGTCAATCAAGTTTTGGGATTAACTGCCATGTTTAAACGCTGCTTAGCTTCCTCTAGAACTCAGAAAATAACTCTTAGAATCGTAGCTAGTCTGCTATTATTTTTTAGCTTGTCAATTCATGCTGAGGCAAAAACTTCAGAGGGATTTGAATTAGTGCCAAATAGTCTGAATAATACAGGTAATAATCAGTTTATTGCTAGAAGACCTTTACGTAACCTTATACACAGAGTTGAAAACGGACTACGCAGAGGAAATAACCCTGGTATAGTAATCGGGACTCCAAATAGACTGAGACAAGTTTTAGATAACTTTATACCAAAAACATTCCGATCTGGATCTAGACAATATTCCTTGGGAAGAAGCAGTATGCGACATATACTCACGCGGCATCATCCTGATTACTGGGATGGTTCTACCAGAACAACACAAACTTTCTTGAGGAGAAACATGACCATCAATGAAATTGAGAATGCTATCGAGTCGGTTATCGATCAAAATCATCAACGCCTGAGCAGATTAGGAGCAAATGGAAGCGATAAAGTTGAGGGTCTTGTAAATGGAACCATATATATTTTACAGGTAAGTAGAGGAAGGATAGGTTCGTTTTATCCAAAACCGTAATTCCTTTTCCAATCTAGACTCTTTATGTGGGATTTATTCTCCTACTGAATCTTCTTTGTATCCTACTCACAAAACCATGTTTTGAGCGATTAATAGAAGCTAATTCAGGTCTTAGACTCTCTGGGGTATGAACTCCAAGAATTCTTATGACCTACCTCATAGCCTGGTGGATTCTTAATCCGATATCAATTACCACTCAGCGGACACCGACCCATTTGTTTAGAATAGATGATGGTTGTGGATGGTTTCAGATACAGTTCTTGCGCTGAAAATTTAAGCTGTTACTTTATCAACAGATGACTTATACATCTGGGACACTCGCTTGAATACGCCGTAAGCATCTACCAACCGATTTACCATTGGATCGCTTAATTTTAAACCAAAAGTTTGTGCAATTTCCCGCTTGATACCACCTCCCCAAATCACTTTGGCATTACCAAACAATTTTTCTATTTCTTCCTTAAACGCCACAGATGCGCCTCCTCCAACCAGAACTTCGTCTAGTGTTACTAAATTCGGCCCCAGCATTGTTTTTAGCCAGTTAGCTGTGGAATTCCAGTAAGATTTGAAGCCATCATCAACCGCTGAAACCATTTCTTTGGTGAGTTGTTGAATATGTTCTTCCTTCTCAACTTTACCTATTAATAATGCTTGCAGTAAGCTGCGATCGTCACGTCCATAATAGATAGCCTCTGTTAGTTGAGCGCGACGAATTATAGAAGCATCTAAGGCAGTTTTATCCAAAACATAATTTACCAGATTATGGAAACCGAGAGCCGGACTCTCTATTTTGACACACTGCCCTCGCTGATAGAGCATCGCTGTCACGTTGTACTGACCCATCACCAACACCAAAATATTTTTGCGGGCAAATTCAGCCTCAGAGAGTTGAGTTCCTCTTAATGCTAATTGTCCGGCTCCTTCAGCTAAAATGTTTAACTTAAAATAATCCGGTACTGTCAGGTGGGTGTAGTCTTGTCCGCGAAAATTGAATTGAATAGGTTTAGGCGCAACTCCTGCTAGTTCGCTCCGCAAAGAACTGGCATTTGGCATTTCCACATGGGGTAATAAAAGGGTGGCATGAATTCGCAGATATTTAGCAGCATTATCTGTGCCTTTGGAAGCGAATCCTTTATACTCTATAAGGGCTTCTTTTTCTCGTTGTGCGATCGCACCAATTGCCGTCAGATATCTTACTGCTCCCGATACGATTTTGTATTTGGCTTCTTTAGTGTCACATCGAGGAGCAAACCGCGTTTCGGCCAAAAAACCGACAGCCAGCGGCTGAGTGGAAGGCAGCATCAACCAAGCATCATCTTCTGGCGCAGCAGTTCGGCTGGGCTGAAGGTGGCCCACTTCTTCTGGGGATAGCTCTGCTATTCCTGGCTCTATAAACAGTGCTTTTACTTTAGCTTGTGTGGGAATTTGGTAAATTATTTTGAGGCGTGATTTCCCTAAGTCCAACACTACAATCAGGTCGGGTTGAAAGTTCATAAGCTGTCCGAAAACTCTACAAATACAAGTCTTTTTGCTCTATGGTCGATGATTTTTGGTTTCGCTCTCCTCTTTCAAAAGAGCGAAAGATGGAATATGGGTTTTTCAATTATTTAAGCTTCTAGTTCTGTCGGGAGTTTGATAAACTCTCTAACTTGAGGCATATCTGAAAAGTCGTCTTCCTCTTCTTCCTCTTCTTCCAATTCATCTGGTTTTATAGTGGATGGCTGATTTTTTAATTCCAACTTCTCTTGTGGTTGAAGGATAGCTTCCCGAGCCCAGGTCATATTTGGCTCAAGTCCAAACAATTGGGTGATAAATTCGGCTTGCTTGAGCAGTTCTAATTTCGCTTCTATTGCTGCTGCCTTTATAGTTTCTTCGTCGTAGATACCAAGCCGTCGCAACGCTAGTGGCATCCAAAAGGCACGGCACGCTGTTAGTACCATTTCGTCGGTTGACTTAGAGGGATAATTTTTGAGGAATTCCAACAAATTTCCTTCTGGGGTTCCTTCTGCTCGACTCACTCTTAATTCAACTGGTTTTTTAGGCATAATTACTTAGTGCGGATTTTGGCTAAAATTAGCGGATTTTCGCAGATATTAGATTTTTACCGCGAAAGTTAAATTTACTTTGTCATAAACTGATAGGTTTACACTTGCTCCCTTTTGCAGATTTTCGCGGATTTTCGCGGATTTTCGCGCAGCTAAATTTGCCTAATTCCAAATGTGTACTCATTACACATTTTTATGCACGAGGTATTAGAAGCATTCTTTCCGTCGGTTGAGTCTATTTTTAGAGTCGCGATCGCACTATCGAAAAAGAGAAACTTTCTACTAACTCTCAGATGGCTTTTGGAATTCTCCAAATCCAAAAAATCAAATCGTGGGGAAACCTAGTTAGCAGTTCCTCGCACACTAGCAGAGACCGGGAAACACCTAATGCTAACCCTGATGTCAAAAATATCAGGCCGATCGGAAATAGCGATGACCCGACCCTGGAAACGTTGGTTAGACAAAAAATCGGTAATCAAAAAATTCGCTCCAATGCAGTGTTAGCCGTTGAGATGCTGCTTGGAGCTTCTCCTGACTACTTCCGACCAGATAACCCGGAGTCGGGAGGGAGGTACGACTTAGAACGCTTAGAGAGGTGGAAGCTTGCTTCGGTCAACTGGTTAAAGTCAGAATATGGCGATCTCGTTGTCAGAGCCGAATTGCACTTAGATGAAATAACACCCCACATCCACGCTTATTTAGTCCCTTTGGATGAGCAAGGTAAACTTAACTGTCGGGCGCTATTCGGTAACAGGTACAAACTATCGTCGTTGCAAGATAGTTACGCAGCTGCGCTTTCACCCATCGGGATAGAACGAGGTATTAAGGGGAGTCACGCTACGTACACGAAAATCAAAGAGTATTATTGGCACGTCAACCAAGAAGCTCCAGAACTGGACTGTTTTCGCTCTCTTCCCGAACCGCGTTCAACTGAATCTGCCATTGGGTATAAGCAGCGGGTCGAACAATTATTACAACCTAGTGTAGATGTCATCGATCGCCAATTGAGCGATCGCACTCTCGCACTCAAGCAAAAACGCGATGCCGAGCAAAAAGCTTTGGCTTCTGAACGGGAAAGGCAGAAACTAGAACAACGCCTCAAAGAACTAGAAGCACAAAATCGACTTTTAAAAGCCCAAACCGAGCAATTACACGACTTATCTCTTTTAGATGTGGCTTACGAGTTGGGGCTTGACTGTGCCGAGAGCGATATTGCTAAAGCAAGCATTTGGCACGGTCACGGATACCAATTCAATATCACTGACTCTCAATTCTATGACCTTACAGGTAGTAAGCGCGGCAATAGTGCGATGGACCTAGTAATGCAGGTTAATCAATGCGGGTTAAAACAGGCTCAAGCTTGGCTGGCTGACCGCTTTGGTTGTGAAGGTATGCTTCGAGCCGTAACTCATTATGCTAGGGAACAAGCCCAACAGATTATTGCTGTTGAACCTACCCGCTCTTTTGTGCCGCCGGAGTCGGTCGAAAGTGAGTGGACTGCGGTGCAGAATTATCTGATACGTGAAAGACACCTGCCTAAGAATTTGGTCAATGCTTTGCACCAGCGCGGTTTAGTCTACGCTGATGGTTCTGGTAATGCGGTGTTCGTGATGCGCGAGCTTCAGGGACAAGTAACTGGCGCAATTGTTTGGGGAACTGAGGGTCAACGTTTAGCCCCTGGTAGTAAACGCTCTGCGGGTTGGTTTTGGATGGGACTGGGTGGCAGTGAAGATTCATCGATACAGAGAGTGGCTCTAGCCTCTTCTCCAATAGTGGCTCTCGAATTGCTTGCTGCTGAGTACCCGTCTGGCTCTAATACAATTTATATGGCTGTTGATAGCGATCGCACTCTCCCGATCGATTTTCTTTCCACTGTGCCACAGGTGGTTCTAGTAGATAACAACAATCCAGATAATCGGCAGTTAGTACGAGAAATTCAGAAGCTTTTGCCCCAGGCTACTCGTATCAAGTCAAAAACTATAAGAACAGTACACAAGCGTAATAGCCGGGAATTAAACTTAAATCAACTAGGATAACTTTATATGCAGGCCAACACTTTACTCACTAGCACGAAAGATAGCGTTCAAGTCATCAAAACCATATTTTATTGGCAGTCAAAACAAGCACTTTCCTGCCATTGTTTGCTCCGCATCTACATTGATGAAGTCCATGAGCGAGCCATAGTTATTGCCTCAGAATTAGATAGTAATAGACACAACACGGCAATTACGCACGATATCAAAGGACTTGCCAGCGCAGTTGTCCAAACATTTGAATCCCAGATAGGTGTACCCCTAGAGCAGATTGT
Source organism: Aerosakkonema funiforme FACHB-1375 (assembly GCF_014696265.1). Classification (GTDB taxonomy): domain Bacteria; phylum Cyanobacteriota; class Cyanobacteriia; order Cyanobacteriales; family Aerosakkonemataceae; genus Aerosakkonema; species Aerosakkonema funiforme_A. The sequence continues at coordinate 12,171 of NZ_JACJPW010000101.1, forward strand.
CTGGATTGTGCATTATGGTGACTTCTCACAACCTCGTTCATACGAAAATATAGGTTTCTCCGATGAGTTTTCCAGAGTGGATTTACCTTGGTATGGAACAAGTTTAGGAGAGGGTGAAGGTTTCTGGACTGTGTTGAGAGCCGCGCCAAGAAAAGAGATACTTGGCTGGATCGACTTAGAACCTGTCGATCGGGTTTTAGCAGAACTCGCAAGTCACTGAGTAATATGGTTCAAATCAGAGCCAGAAAAATCCTGCAAGCAGTCAAAGCCAAATGCGAGCCGTTTCAGGGTAGCTTTTTAGGTAAAAGTATTACCATCCTGAAGTTCTCACCGCCTCCAGAAGCTTCGCAAATTGAACTTGCCAAATATCGTGCAGCGGAAATCTCAGCGGCTGAAAAGGTAAAGACTTTTAGCTTTATGAACTGCGAGGTAGATTATCGTCTCCTGTCTGAAAATACAACTCCGCTGGAGTTTAGGGACATTATCACTTCTGCTAACTCGGATATCGATACGGTTGGGGTAATTGTGCAGAACCCTGTACCCAGGCTACTGATCCCTGAGTTAGAGTTATTGTTGCCAGAGAAAGACCTTGATGCACTCGTGGAGAACCATCCCTTGTTTGGTGCTTCTGCTACAAGTGATGCGATCGCTCGTCTAGTTCAGCCATTTACAGATGCAAATACTAAAGTAGTAGTGGTCGGCGGTCGGGGCTTCGTTGGTCAAGGTGTTGTTCGATTACTGGAACAAAACGGTATCAACTGTTTGATTTTAGATGTAGGAGACGACCTTCTCAGAACGACACAAGCAGATATTGTCGTCTCAGCCACAGGAGTTCCTGAATTGTTAGATGAAAGGCATTTAAGACCTTACCATCGGCTGGTAGTTGATGCCGGATTTGTCCCGATTGGAAATAACCTTTTTGGGGATGTCAAACGCTCAGCTTATGAAATTCCGCAAAATATTACACCCGTTCCTGGTGGTGTAGGCCCACTACAAATGGCTACTTTACTGGAGAGGCTGATAACAGTAGCAACGGGGAGAGACATTGAAAAATGGGTCTATCAGTATGAGGCTTCGGGGGATGAAGCATGAGGCTTTCTTTAATTACTGCAACCCACAACCGGGTAGAGAAATTAGCTAATATTGCATATCCTAGTGTTTTGGGTCAGACATCCCGAAACTTTGAATGGGTAATTATTAACGATGGCCCCGATCTAGCTACGCGAAATTTTGTGGCTCAAATTAAAGCAGATTTGGCGATCGCTTATTTGGAGATGGAGCATCGCTCAGAAGGATTTAGCTTATGTCATGCCCGCAATCTTGGTCTTGACAGGGCCAAAGGTTTTCTTGTGGCTTATTTAGATGATGACAATGCTTTGTTGCCTCAATTTGTTGAGTCAACCATCAGGTTTTTTCAAGTCAACCCGCAGATTATATGCAGCATGGTTCGACAGCACCGCAGAAGAGATGTTGTCAGAAATAGTCAAATTGTAAGGCAGGGAAAAGTTTTTATTGCTCCACCCCCATCAGCTAATAGTGAGTCTTTGCTCGTACAAAAGCATATTTTTGATAGTAACGGGTTCTCCCATCATCTGGATAACGCACCCCGATGGAATCCCAATACCCGTGTTTTTGCTGATTATGAATATTTTCTTCAATGCTTAAGTCGTTGGGGCCAAGAAAGTTTTTTACTTAATCCTCTTGTTTTGGTTAATTACGTTCAAACATCGGAGGGAACGATCGGAAAATCAACCTATCAAGAGTGGGCATCCGATCTAAAAAAGATTTACGAATACCGAGAGCAGTACAGTGTTTTGTCAGATTGGGATGTGAAATCCTGGTTGCCATTATTAATTAGCACTTATGAGGATAAGTATAAAAATGGGATGAATGTACCGGGATTCAGCGAGAGTTGACATTCTGCTGAATGCGAGAATCACTATTACTTACAATTTTCTCAGTAAGCCCAAGTAAAAAAAGTCTGTATTTACCCAACTAAAGCTGTACTACCAACTGTTTCCATTATTTAATTCTGGGGCTTAGAAGGTTTGGGTTTCTTCAAAATCGGTGCTGGTTTTGGTTCGGTTGGTGAGGGCAAACTTAAATTTTCCACAGCTTGGGCGATCGCTAAAACTTGACTATCTGACAAACAATTTGGCGATTCACCAATCATCTGTAACAAAGCAGTTGCCCCATGCAAAACTGGCACTGAGCATTGGTTAGTTCCCAACCATTTCGCTACCGGAAATACAACTGGAGCTACGATGCAGTTGTCAGGTAATTTGGAAACCAAAGCGCTTATCCATTGCTGAAACATCTTTTGATGGTAGGCACTTTGAGAACTCGGACTGTTGGATAAAGCCACCCAATCATTACCTTCCCGTCGCTTCCAATTATCTTTATAGGCGCTAAATGATCCTTTCCAAGTTTTTACCTCAATTAAAAATACCCCACCTGGGCCAATAATCAGATGATCGATTTCAGTAAATTTGCCTGAACGCATGGTAGGGATAACGGCATTGTTAAACATCACCCAAGTGTCTGGTAAAGATTTAAGCAGCAGTGAAATCCCCCATTCTCCCACGCTGCCTTTAAACTGATTGGTGACTTGCTTAAACTCAAACATTGCCGCACCGATCGCTCCCAGAAAACCACCCCCTAATGCTTCTTGGGTAGCTTGACGATTTTCGGCTTTTTTCTGGCTTACTTGAGCGAGAAAACTATCTTTGAGTGCGGGTGATTGGTGGAGGATTTTCATAAGGATAGAGATTGGCTTTTCTAGAATTCGATCTCAAGTTAATTTGAGAATTCCCACACCAGCCTATTTGTCACCAATCAATGCTTCCATTTCCGCCAGAAGTGCTTCCAACCGTTCCCACTTCTGGGGATCTTCCCAAATCTTTGCCTGTTTAACTCGCCTAACGATCGCCTCCACCCGCTCTTTTCTCTCTGTTGGTTCGGGCTGCTGAATATAAGCTTTTAGTCGTGACTGAATTTGGCTCAGGGAAAGATTTTCGGCTACAGATGCGTCGAGGAGTTCTTTTCTTTGCTTTTCATCTTTGAGGCGTGCGATCGCTTTGGCTTTCGTGTAGGCAATCTCACCGCTACGTAAAGCCCCTAAAACATCTTCTGGTAAGTTCAGTAGGGGCAAGCGATTTTTAACGAAGGATTCCCAAGTCATTAATCCTAAATTGGTGAACACTTCTTCCACCAGTTGGGATTCTGGGTTAGGCATAACGTTATGCCTAGAATCTTCTGGTTTATCAGCAGCGTTTTTCATCCGGTACAGCAAGGGAGTTACTGCCTCTGGTTCACTTCCCAAGCGAAGAGCTAACAGTTGCAAAATTCCTTCAGTTTCTTCTACTGGATTCAAATCTTCACGGCAAAGATTCTCGATCAGGGAAAGTTGCATGGCTTCTTCATCGCTCAGTTCCCGAATAACAACTGGTACTTCAGTTAGCTGGACTTGCTTGGCTGCTCGGTAGCGTCGCTCTCCAGCCACTAACTCGTACAAGTTATCTTTTCCTTTCCGTACCAAGAGCGGTTGGAGAATGCCATGTTGTCGCACCGACTCCACCAACTCCTGCATCGCTTGGGGGTCAAAGTAACGCCTTGGCTGCTGTTGGGGAAGGTAAATCGTTTCTAAGGGAACCATTTCCGCCACTGTTTGAGCATCCCCAAACAGGACATCTAACGACTTCATTTGTTGATAAGGGCGATCGCGTCGGCTCATGCTAATTTCTCCAAGCTAGTCGCAATCTTTTTCAGGATAGGTACGGCGGGGCTTTTGCGGTTATAGAGTGCTAATGGTACGTGGTCTTCCGAAGCATCGGCAAAGGCGGTGGAACGAGGTATGGGTGGGTAAACTACACCAACTTTTTGCAATTGCTCTTGGATCGCTTCCAGAGTGCGAGCATCTTGAATATTACGACCATCGTACATCGTGGGAATAAACCCAGCAATTTGTAGCTGGCGGTTAGGACGCGATCGCACCCGTGCCACTGTACTCAATAACAACTCAGTTCCACAGAAGGCTTTGTATTGGGTTTGAATGGGGACAAGTACGTGGGTAGATGCGACAAGGCTGATGTAGCTCAACAGTCCCAGGCTGGGAGGACAGTCAATCAAGATAAAATCGTATTGCTCAAGCACTGGTTCTAAAGCTTCTTTGAGCCTACCATCCCGCATATCTGCCACTACCAATTCCAATTCAGCAGCACTCAAGCTGATATTGGCTGGTGTGAGATCTATACCGTGAATGTTAGAGTGGATAGGCAAAGGTTTGCCTTGCAAAATCGATTCGTAAATAGTTTGTTTTAGTTCGGTTGGGTCTAAGCCCATAAAGGTAGTGAGAGAACCTTGGGGGTCCATATCAACCAAAAGTACCCGATGCTTGCGCTCTTGGATATGGTAAGCAATGTTCATTGCTAAACTCGTCTTCCCTACGCCCCCGGACTGATTGAATAGGGCAATGACTCGGCTCAACTTTTTTGTGGTCATAATAAAGTCTTGAAGTGAATAATAAAGTTCTGGAGTGAATAATAAAGTCCTAGAGTAACTGGCACAGCGAGATCCTAGATGGTTAGTTGCATGAGGAGAAGGTTACTAGCTGTTACGAGTGCGATTAAAATACCATTTTTTTGCAGCGAGATCCAGGCTATTGATTCATTCCGCTAACGCTTCGCTTGTAGAACGAGCTTGAGCCAGCTATTGAGGAAGCTTTGAAATCTTTGGTGTTTGCGATCGCATATCCCCTCCCCAGTTTCTCCCTCAAGCTGCACTACTATAAATACTCCTTCCCTGCCCAAAATAAGCATCGTAGACGTGCTGATACACCTCTTGGCACTTCTGCTCGTATAATTCGGCTGAATAACTCGGCGGCAACTTATCCAAAATCTCCTCAACTGTCACCTGTACCGCAGCGCGGGTTCGCTGTCGCTTGCGCCAATCCAACACCAGTTTCTCCCGCTTGAGCGTTTCTAATAACTCTTGCGCTACCTTCTTAACTTCCTGCTTTTCCTTTTCAGTTAAATTAATATCTGGTTTAGTCAGTAAATCCAAAATCGCTAATTCTTCCTCTGCCAGATTTTCAGAAATTGCCCGTTTATCTTCTACATTTAATTCTTGGGCAAACTCCACCAAATCTTGAAAGAAAGTTTCGATATTGCGACAGCCAGCATTATATTCATCAATCATCTGCTGGAATTTGTTTAAATAATTCATCCGGCTTTTATTTAGCTTGACCATCTGCGTTAGCTTCGTGCTAATTGCACCTTTAATTTTTTCGGCTTCCGTGCGTTTATAACCAGAGGCAAACTTAGCCTTTAATGCTTCAAAATCAATCTGGCTCAAATCGATGATTGGTTCCGATTCCGGGATAACATATTCTAAAGTACCAATCGACTGATCTAAAATCTCCTCAACGGTTGCTTTTACTTCGGAGATATCCACTGCTGGTGTCAAAGAACGAATGCGATCGCCAATCATGGTAAATAGATACTGCACTGAGGTAAAATCATCAGCAGCCGCATCTGGCAGAATGGCTTTGTAGAGTTTGGTTACGTTCCGAACAAGTGCCAAATACCGCTGCTTGGATTCATCATTAATTAGAATCGCTTCTACCGCATCTGAGATTAACTTGATGCGTTCAAATCCCACCGCAGGTTGCAATTTCTCTAAATCAATACCCCGTTCCGTACAGAAAGCAGTCGTTTCTGAGATTGCTTTCCGCAACTCCTCCACCAGCGCCGCCTTCGCCTGTACTGGGGTATCCCCTTCTTCCACCCCACCCCCAGAAGCAGAACCGTAAATCGCCAACGCCTTCTGCAAGTCGCGGAACACGCCAATATAATCAACAATTAGCCCATTTACTTTATCTTTAAACACCCGATTCGCCCTCGCAATCGTTTGCATCAGGGTGTGGTTCCGCATCGGTTTATCTAGATAGATTGTGGAACAACTGGGGACATCAAACCCCGTCATCCACATCGCACAAACAAACACAATTCGCAGCGGGTTTTCTGCATCTTTGAATTTCTCGTCTAAATCTTCATTAACTAACCGTTTCCGGTGGGATTGAATCTCTAAACCTTTTTTCCGAAAGGCTTCTACTTCATTCTGAGATTGAGAAATTATCACCGCCATATCGGTGGCTTGCATATATTGAATCGCAGCTTCCAGGGGTTCTCGTTCTATGGCTTCTGCGCTGTCTAATTGGCGTTGCAAGGTGGTTAAATGTTGTTGCCAGTATCCCCGTACTTTGTCGTACATTTTAACAGCAGTAAAGCGGTCAACGGAGATAACCATTGCTTTACCTTGGTGTCCTCTCCCTAAAAAGTGAGTTACTATATCTTGGGCGATCGCTTCTAACCTTTCTTCACGGGTAATTAAATGATATTCCCGTGCAAATTCGCGTTCTAGTTTGTTTTCTTCTTCCTCCTCTAAATCGGCAGATTCAATCGCCTCGGTAATATTTTCATTCAGTTCTGTATTGGTTAGTTGTAATTGCGGAATGCGGTTTTCATAATATAGCGGAACGGTGGCGTTATCTTCGATGGATTGTTTGAAATTGTAGATACTGATATAATCGCCAAACTCTCGTTTAGTTGCTTCTTCTCCGATGATTAAAGGCGTACCCGTAAAGCCGATAAATCCGGCATTGGGTAAAGCCTGTCTCATATTTTTAGCAAAGATATCATATTGGCTGCGGTGGGCTTCATCGGCGATGACAATTACATCATCGCGGTCGGAAAGTTTAGGATATTTTTCATCTTTTTTAGTGTGGAATTTTTGAATTAAAGTAAAAATATAACGGTGGTCTTCTTGTAAGAGTTGTTTTAAATGTTCGCCACTTTTCGCCCTCACTTCTTTTTCCGGTTCGGTGACTGCGCCAGTTTTAGCGAAATTCTTATAAATTTGGTTGTCTAAATCGTCTCGGTCGGTGATAATTACAAATGTCCAGTTACCGGGAATTTGGCGGTGAACTTTTTGGGAAAAGAACTGCATTGAGAAGCTTTTCCCGCTGCCTTGGGTGTGCCAGAATACGCCTAAGCGTCCTTGATTTTGGCGAATTTGTTTAACGGCTGCAATGGCATTGTTGACACCGAGATACTGGTGATTTTTGGCAACGAGTTTGATAATTTGACCTTTTTCTTCGCTAAATAAAGTGAAATTTTCGATGATATCCAATAATTTAGTTTTCTCGCAGGTTCCCCGAATGATGGTATCGAGGGAGATGATACCTTCTTCGCCTTCTGAGTTGATTTTCTGCCATTCCGCGAAGTGTTCCCAATTGGCGGTGACGCTACCGATACGGCTATCTGTACCGTTGGAGAGGATGACAATTCCGTTGTACCAGAAGAGTTGGGGAATGGTGTTTCGATAATCGCAGAAGTTGTTACGATAAGCTAAATCTAAGCGTTTGTGATGGGCTTTTAGTTCGATAAATAATAGGGGAATACCGTTTACAAAGCCGATTAAATCAGCGCGGCGGGTGTACATTTCGCCGGATACCCAGAATTGAGAAGCGAGGAAAAAGTTGTTTTCTGTTGGGGTTTTCCAGTTGATGATTTGGACTGTTTCGGTGATTTCTTCGTTGTCGCTGTTGCGGTAGGTGACTTTCACGCCATCTTTGAGTAGTTTGTAAGTTTCGCGGTTGGCGTTGGCGAGACTTAAGGCGCTTCTGTCGCGAGTGAGTTCTTCAATGGCGAGGTTAATTGCTTCGGTGGGGAGGGTGGGGTTGAGTTTTTCTAGGGATGGGCGAAGTTTGGAAATGAGGATGACTTCTGATTTGGTTTCTCGTCCTAATGTGTTGTTTGTACCGATTTTTTCGTAGTAGCAATTAGCGGTGGTGTAGCCGAGTTGTTCAAATAGGGCGATGGTTGCGAGTTCTAGGGCTTCTTCTGAGTCGGGGTGAGGCATATTGTTTTTAGATTAAAAGATAGGTTAATTTTAGCTTGATTAATTATTTTCTCCGGCTTGTTTGAGGGCGAATTCAATTACAGTTGTACTTAATCGAATTCCTTGGTTAATCATTTGTTGAATCGATTGTTTGATTGATAAAGGGTAGCCTTCCTGTTTGACACGTAATAAAATACCAATGGAACCTGTAACGGAAAGACCGCTTAATCTAGCAATGCGCCGTCCGACAGTTTCATCAATACAAACTGTTGGGATATTTTCATTTAAGGCTAATTGAATAACCGATGCTTCGCCGATGTCTAATGAGTTGAGGAGTAGAGGAGAAATATTCAGAGGGCTAGGCTGTTTTTGTAGCCAATTGGCAGCAGTAAATTCGGCAATAGCATAGTTACTAGAACCGCCGCTAAGAATTTCTTGGCAGACTTCCAAAGGAACTAATACTTCTGTATAAAGGGATTGCAAAATAGTTAAGTCACCCAAGGCGGCGACGAGGGCTATTAGCGGGGAAGTGTTAATCACAATTCTTTCGGAGTTAGGCATTCTCTAAATCAGATAGTAGTTCTTCTTCGGTCAGGTCAATCATGGGGATGCCGTAATCTTTTAATTTGAGGAGAAATGTAACTCTATCTACGCCAATTAAGGCTGCTGCCATACCGGAAGAAAGGCGTTTGAGTTCAAATAGTTTTACTGCCATTGCCCATTTAGCTTCTTGTTCAAATTGTTCTTTTGTTTGTTGGAGGGCATCGGGGAAGGTTTCTGGGTAGTCAATTTTGAGTTGGTAGGTCATAGGGGAATAATGGGGTTTATAATTGGTGGTTTAGGCGGCAATGTTTCCGGTGTTGATGTCGAGGTTTTCTACGTCTATTTCACCGGAGATGAGTTTAGGGAGGAGTAAGTCGCGGGTTTTACGGAGGTTAAGGTTTTTTCGTCCTAAATTGTCTAACAACTTATCGTTATTAGAGATAATTTGTTTAAATTTTTTCTGGATATGAGAAGGAGGAAGCAGTATTTTCATTTCCCGTAAAATCATTGTGTTAACGTTTTGAATAGCAGCTCCATAAGCGGAATTGTAAAAAAACTGCTGCTGTTCGCGAAAAAGATAATAGAGATATTCTTTTTCAACCCCGTTAAAGTTTATTAAATAGAGCCAGCCGTCATGTATACATCCGTCAACGCCTAGCAGTTGGGTATATCCTAAAGTGCCGCTAGCAGCTATAATTAATGAACCTTTCGGAAGTAAACGGCTAAATGATGCTCCATATTCATTTACTTTCTGTTTTGTTTCATACAAATACTTTCCAGATTTTGTAGCATCAGCAATTTTTATCCAGGGTATAGTTCCGCCTTCAAAATACTTTTGGTCTGCAATAGGGCGGGGCGATGAACCTCTACCTACTTCAGCTACATCACCAATTTTTACAACCTCCCAACCTTCAGGAATTAGACCCAATTCTGAATCAATCATTTTGACTTGTTGGTGTCCGGGGAAGCGGAAGTTGACGAACCACTCGCGGTAGAGCGATCGCGCCATCTCTTCCAATATCTTTATCCGCCGCATATTGTTTTCAATTAGGTCATCATAAGTTGAGAGAATACCAGCAATTTTTCGCTGTATTGGAAGAGGAGGAGTAAGAATATCAAATGACAATAATTTACTAACACTAAGATTGTCTTGAGTTGCTCCTTTAGTAATGCTTCTTAATTGGGGCTTAATTGTAGTTAGGTAATACTTAATAAAACGAACGTCAGATTTTTCTGAGTCAGCAATAAATCCAATAATGCTATCTGGAAAACAAGCTTTAAATTTGAGAATAGCTGTCTCTGCTGTATTTTCACCTGCATTGACTATGCAAAGAGTGTTTTTATCCCATATTTTGCTTTGAGCTAGTCCTAAATCACTATAAGTTTGCGAATACTTCGTAATATAAAACTCACTAGCTGTAACCTCAGCCGTTTGGATAAAAGGATGTTCTCCGCCATACAAAGATGGATCATTTCTGGGGCGATGTTTTGATTTCCCCCTTCCAACAAATCCTAGTTCATCAAGTTTTTTATAACTCCAACCAGGTTTTAGAGTTTTATTCACAGTATATTCCTCTTAAAATCTCAACTTTTAACTAACATTTCTTCTGACAGCCTCGTTTCACTCATTGCTTTACCTCAATCCTCATCTGACTCAGAAAACAACGATTTCAAATCGCGATATCCACTCACCACCCGCACAATTTCTACCCCATCCTCAATTACCCGATAAAGAATGATGTAATTCTCAAGCGGAATCCCCCGTAACGACGGCTCAACTTCAGCATAAGAACGCCCCATATTGGGAAACTTAACCAAGTTCTTGCATTTCTGCTCAAACCCATTCACAAATCGTTCGCCAGCTTCTAGACTCCGGCTCAAAAAATAATCCGAAATCTCATCTAAATCCTGACTCGCTTCTGGTGAAATAATGTAACGACTCATGCTTGATTCTCACCAGCTTTTTTGAGCTTATCCCGCAATCTAGCAATCACAACCTCGCCATCAATCCCTTCCCCCCTATCAAGCTGTGCTATGCCAATTGCTACTTTTTCCCTGGTTTCTTCCACCCATTTTTCATACTCTTTATCTCGTTCTTCCAGTAACCGTAACGCCTCAACGATGACATCATAAGCCGTTGCATATTTACCACTTTTGAGCTTTTCTTGAATTAACTGTTCTTCTTCCGGGTTAAACGTGATATTCATTCTCTTAAACTCCACAACTCATTAACTTTATTGTACTCATCCCTCAAGTACCCAAAATTTGCGCGACATTCTCAGCAATTCGTTCTTCTAACTCCCTCGCCTCCGCATTTAAAATTTCCAATTCCTCATTCAATTCTTCCAATTTTTCCGCAAAATCAAAATCCTCCACCGGACGTTCCGCCACTCCCACATAACGCCCTGGATTCAAACTCCAACCCTGCGCTTCAATTTCACCACTTGTCGCCACCCGACACAATCCCGCCACATCTTTATAAGCACCCTCTGGAAAATTAGTATCCAGTAAATTTTGACTGCCATTTTTCGTTTCCGGTGCTTCCCCTCGGTACAATCTAACAATATTAGAAATAAACTCCACCTGTTCGTCGGTAAACTCCCGGTGGGCGCGGTCAATTTGTCGGTAAATATGCCGCGCATCGATAAATAACACCTTTTCCTTACGCAGTGTTTTCGCCTTTCCCTTATCCAAAAACCACAAAGTACAAGGCAACGTTACCGTGTAAAAGAAATTAGAACTGATGGCAATCATCACATCCACTGCCCCAGTTTTAATCAACTGGTGGCGAACCTCCAATTCAGAACCCCGCGCATCCGAGGCAGAATTCGCCATCACAAATCCCGCCCGTCCCGTATCATTTAAAGCACTGTAGAATATCTGAATCCAAAGATAATTCGCATTGTCTACCTTCGGTTTAACAAACGGAAACCTGGGGTCATTTTCCAATCGTTCCTTATCCACTCCATCCACATTAAACGGTGGATTCGCCATCACGAAATCAAACTGCCCCACGCAATTGTGGATATCCTCATAATAAGTATTCCCCTGGCGGATATTCCGCAAACCAGAAACTCCGTGAACCGCCAAGTTCATCTGACACAGTTTAACCGTTCCTTCCGTCTTTTCTTGACCGTAAACGCTAATAGCAGTATTGGGGTCACGTCCTAATTTTTCGCTCACCCGCATCGCACTTTGCACGAACATTCCCCCCGCCCCACAAGCCGGGTCGAGAATCAATCCGTGATAAGGTTCGATGACTTCTACAATTAACTTAACTACAGAAATCGGCGTAAAAAACTCGCCGCCTTTTTGTCCTTCTTTTTGGGCAAAGTTACTCAAAAAATACTGATAAATTTCCCCAAAAGCATCCTCGCCAATTTCTGCTAATTTAATCCGATTAAACGTTTTCAATAACTCCCGTAGCGTCGGTTTTTCTAACCGATTGTAATCTTTGAGTAAAATTCCCTTTAATTCTTCATTTTCATCTTCAATCGCTTTCATCGCCTGATTAATTGCCGTGCCAATATCTTCGGCTTCTGGCAAATTCAGCAAATAATCAAACCGTGCTTTTTCGGTTAAATACAACGCCCCTTTCGCTTGATAGTCCAATTTGCCCACACTGCGGCGGCGGGTACTTACCCCGGCTAATTCCCGTTCCACCAGACTGAATTTATAATCGGCATAGCGCAAGAATATCAGCCCCAGTACGGGTACGGAGTATTCCGAGGGCTTGAGTTTGGAGTTAGCCCGGAGTTCGTCTGCTGCCTCCCAGAGGCGTTTTTCTAGTTCGGTATAGTTTGCTGGCATTTTATAAATTAGTATATTGATTCTCGCTGTTGAGCCTGTAGGGAACAGCGAAGGCGTAATTTACTATGGTAGCACGATGCAGTTGATGGAGTAGAAGCGATCGCTCTGGCAGACAGATACGTTGTCAAGCTACCGTTTAGTCTGGCATAAGAGTAGCACGGGCGTTGTAGCGATCGGCATGGATGGGCATAAGTCATCCTCTGAGTAATGCTGTAAGTGTGCCATTACCCAGATGCTATAGTATATTTCTCCTAAGCTAACTCATCGCTAACTGGCTGGGGCAAGCAATCATTACAGGAAACAATTAACACTAATCCAAATAAGCTCCAGGAAAAGGAAGCAACGCTAAATATCCTGCTTTATCCATCGGTCTAACATAGCAATAATAATCCTTGGAACTATCTGCCGATGCTCGCTTCCGCCACAATTCCAAATCTCCCAAAATCCTATTTTTCTCTTCCTTAGTCGGTGCATAATCGCTAGCTGCTTGGGGAATATTCGCACTCATAAAAATAGTAATGTATTGGTAAAGGTCATTTTTATTCCACCCATAAACACTCACGTTTGGCAATTGCCCTAACGCCAACACTGTAATCCCCAACGACCGCCCCAAACTAATAGCATCTCTGATAATTTTACCGCCGAATGTCTGCCCATTTCTCAGCTTTTCAGATTTGATGACATCCGGCTCAATAAACTCCCTTTCCCTCGACAATAGCAATTGCAATTCATCAATCAAGAAGAAAACTCGATTGAACTTCGGACACGGCTTATTATCGGCAAAACATTGTTGGTTGATGCTATTTCTTTCTGAGTACAGCTTCCTCAGATAAATAATCCCCTCATAAGCACTTGGGATAGTTACTCCGTTACTAGCAGTTACCGATTCAAACCCAATATAATCAGGCTCAAACAGTTTCCCATTAATTGTAAAAGTGGCGTAATCATCTACTTTTGGCTGAATGTAAATTACTTCGCAGTCTGGCTCTTTCCTAACAACTAAACCACAATAATTTTTAGCCAGTTCTGTTTTCCCTTTTCCCCTAGCTCCAAGGATGGCTAAATTCTTCCCATCTTTGGCAGCATCTTTGTATAAGATTTCCAACCAATTATCAGGCGCATCTTTAATTCTATCTAGTTCATCCCTCCTATCGATTTTTACCTCAATCCTCCCATTTTTAGCTTGGATTGTCGGCTGAGGAATATCAACCATTCCAGGTAAAATCTTAGCCACTATCTCTAATTTAGATGGCTCCCAGTAATTAGTTGGTTTGAGGTAAATCCTTTCTACTCCCTCTATCACTCTTTTTGAGATGAATTCTGATTGAATTCCTTGTTGAGCTAATGCTGTTTGAATCTGCGTAACTAGCTCATCAGCATCCGGCTTTTTAGCGGTGTATAGTTCGTTGAATAACTGCTCGTTCTGCTCTTTTAAACTGACGATTTCCGATTGGAGTTTTTGGATAATTACATTCTGGGCTTGGATTTCTAATTGAGCATTCTTGAGCAATTCTTTAGTTTGCCCCCGTTCGTCGCGTACATCAAGCCGGATGCGCTTTTCTTCTAACCTGAGCGCTTTTTCTTCTAACTTCAATTGTTCGGAGAATTTCTTTAAATCGGATTCTAACTTAAGCACATTATCTCGCCACTGATTTGTAGCTGCTAAATCAGCATCCAATTGAGCAATTTTGGCAGCGAAAGCCAGTTCTAATTCGGCTTTTTCAGTCTCTAGCTGTTGTTGCAGTTCTGAGAGCTTATAAGCCTCGCTTTCTTTCAAGAGAGCGATTTCCTTATTTTTGGATTCTGAAAGGTCTTGTAAAGCTTTTTGGTCAGCACTGAGGCGAGATTCATAGGACTCTCGTAAAACTTGTATTTCCTCTAGTTTCTTGGCCTCGGAAGATTCCAGTAATTGCTGTTGCCAAGTGTGGATACTTTGCAGTTCGTTGAGTTTGGTTTCAAGCTCGATGATTTTGGTTTGATTCAATTGCTCAATTTCCCGGCGACTGGGTACTTTAGCAACCAAGTAACTGCTAATTCCCAAGCCAGTAACGGCGGAGGGAATAGCTATGGCATAGTGACCGCTAGCGCTGGAGGCAATAGAGATAAGAAAAGCGGCTAAGTCAGCCGCATAGAGAGGTTTTAAATCCATAGTCCGGTGATGGCTAAACCGCTAATTATTGTTAGTTCTTCGGGGGGAGATTTCCGTTTCAGGTAAGCTGCTGTTAGCAGTAATCCGATTAATAAAAATGCTTTCCCTATCAGGTAAATTAGATATGGAAAATAGTGAGAGCGGTAGAGAAAGCTGATGATTTGAGAAAATGTGGCGGCGAGGAAATAACAAAATAATGCCTCTACTGCCAGTCTGTTGATGTCCATTGTTTCTCATTCTCTTGGGAGTGCTGATAAATCGGGGACTTGTCGATATTTAAGCTCGAATAATGAGGCGTTATCTTCTAAGTCTTTTTGAGCTTGTTGTAAGGCTAATAACGCGCTTTGACCCGCAGTAAGCAGGGATTGCTTATTGAGCAATGTCATCGCTCTTTCATAGCTCAATTGGTCTTGTAGTTGCTCGTTTTTCTGTTCGGTGATGTCGTTGGCAGTTCGGGCTGATTCGTAGCCTAGCTTGGCTTTTCTGATGCCTTCTTTACTGGTTTCTAAATCCCAGGTAGCTGCTTCTAATTGATTGGATTTGATATCGCGCTTAACTTCTAGGATTGAAATATCAAGCCCTCTGATATCTTGCTCGATACTCTCTTTTTGGTATTCGTACTCGAATTTGGTGAGTTTTTGACTCATTTTTCACGCTCCGCTCTTCAGTAGATTTTGTATCTGTGAGGATTTCATTTTTTCCATTGTTTGTAAAATTCCTCTACTTTTTGATTTTGTTTGGTAACGGTAATTTGGGCTGTTTTGAGTTGTTTGTCTTTTTCGGCCAGTTGTTTTTCTAGGTTGGCTATTCGATTATTCAAATTGTTGATTTCTAATGTCTGTCTGCCTTCTACGAATAGCGTCCCGATGCCAAAGGCAATTATTCCAACGAAGATGATTTTGATAGCTTCTATTGGCATTTGAGCCTCCAATAAGCCAGTGGAGCAATGCCACTGGCTGAATGTGAGAGGATTTATTTAGCTCCCTTTTGCTTCTTTGGGAGTGGAGCCAATGGTCTGTTCTTGGTTGGACTTAGGCCATTGGCTCTTTGGATTTGGGTGGGGGTGGATAAATTCGATCGCATCACGTTGACCAGATTTACTGCTGTGAGTGTGGATAGAACAAATAAGACCCCCATCGCCGCATAAGTAGAGGGTCGGTTTAGCTCTCTGTCAATCCGGCGTTTAAGAGCAACTTTGACCCGCTCGACGATAAGAGATACTTGGGGTCTAGGTCTGATACCTCCAAAACTGAGAATTCGGCATCAATCAAATCGTTCAATTCCTCAACTGCAAGGTCGTCTAGACTTCCGTAATCCCCAGACTCCAAATCGCGGACTAGCCCGACTACGGCAGCACTAACGACCTGCTTTTTCATGGAGTCTTTGAGGTTTCCTGCCAACTTGCCCAAATCACCTTTAATGGAGCCAGAAGGTTTTTGAGTTGTGGTTTTGGTGTGATTGGTTGGCTGCTGGTTTTGGGCGTACCGCTTGCAGGCACTTTTGAGGGTGGCACGCCGATTCGATTTGAGGATGGACACTACGGCGGCTAAAGCCTCGTCTGTGGGGTCGATGCCAAGTTTGGTTAGCTCATCGGATATTTGTTGCTTGCGGCTGGCTGAGATTGAAATGGTGGTCATTTTAGTCAACTCCGTTAATTCTTAGCATTTCGATAGCTTTCTTCCGTCCCATAAGCGCAGCTAGTTCTCGGAATCGCCTTAAGGCTGCAAAAGATTTACCGTCTAACCCCGGTTCGTAACGTGAGTTGTCAAACTCCGATTTGCCGAGCTTTTTTCTCAGTAGCGCTCGATCGCGTCTTAAGGTTTCCTCTGAAATCCCAAGTTCAGATGCAGCAAGCGCTAGCGGCACGTAATCCACTGTGGACTTCATGTTGGTTCATTGGCTGAGTTGTGCTGACTTACTGAGGGCAAAGCGAACGCGATCTGGTTGTCCCCCGAAGGTGGTTGCCGTTCGGTCACAGTTCCCTTATGGGTGTTATCATAGCAAAACTTCATGCAATCGTGAATTCATGAATTAATACAAAATATCAGCTTTAGAGTCTCATGAGAAAATGAATTCAAGAAATCAAGAGACGAAAGGAACTTTGGTAACCAGACGTGACGATCCAGGCTACGCTCAAGTGAGCGGCTACATTCCTAAAGAGCTTGCACTTCGATTCAAGGTTGCTTGTACGGAGGATGAAACCACTCAAAGTGAAGGATTAGAAGAAGCTGTTCAGCTTTGGCTGGAAAAAAGAGAACGGACAAAGCACAATAGGTCAGGTGGGAGCTGACTCCAAGTAAACATGGCGAAAATTAACCCTTTTGCCTTGCCACGATCGCCAGTGGCAACAGCGATCGCTGTTGTTTCCTCTCTATCCCTACAACTTACCAAGCGATCGGAACTGCCCGCCATGCGGCAATTTACTTTTTCATGCAAAGCGATCGCGCCTGGATATAGGCAGGTCGATCGACCTGGCACAGCAATAGTCAAGCTGGTAATTTAACTGATGGGGGTTTGGGGGTGGATAAGTCCCTCGCTATAGATAAGGGCGATTTAAGACAACGCAGTTGTTGCGCCCGATATTTTAGCGATGGGAATTATCCACCCCCCTTGCAAATTTTATCCGGTCAATCCCGGTAAAATTTGCAAGCAATCCGAGCATTCTTACTAGAGATTGCATATAATAGTAAGAGGAGGGAATCTATGCGACATCAAGCTGTCAAAGTCAGGCTGTATCCAACAGTTGAACAACAGAAGATACTAAGTCAGCACTTTGGTTGCGCTCGTTGGTGGTGGAACTATGCACTCAATTTGTGCATTGAAACCTACAAGACAACGGGTAAAGGTTTGAGTCAGTCTGCATTGAATACATTCCTTCCAAAGCTCAAGAAACAAGAAGAAACACAATGGCTGTCTGAGTGTTACTCGCAGGTTTTGCAGGCTACTACACTCAACCTGGTGACTGCTTATAAAAACTTCTTTGACGGTAGAGCTAAATATCCTCGGTTTAAAGCGAAGAAAAATAGGCAGTCAATCCAGTATCCACAGTCAGTCAAGGTAGTTGATGGGTGTCTCAAATTTCCGGGTCGTGTTGGTGTTGTCAAAGCCAAACTTCACCGACCTATTGCAGGAGCAATCAAGACTGTAACTCTCAGTATGACTCCATCAGGCAGGTATTATGCTTCCGTGTTGAGGTCGATGGATGGAGATAGTCCAACACCTAGCGCAGACGGAAAAGTTGCAGGTATTGACTTGGGATTGAAAGATTTTGCCGTTGTTAACGATGGGGTTAAAACGTCCAAATACGCCAATCCCAAGCACCTAGCTAAGCATGAACGCAACCTTAAAAGGAAACAGCAAAAATTAGCAAGGTCGGAGAAAGGGAGCAAGTCAAGAGATAAAGCCAGAAGATTAGTTGCTAGGGTTCACGAGCGAGTTTCAAATGTCCGTACTGACTACTTGCATAAGCTAAGTAGTCGGACAAAAGTAATCGACACTGTATGAACTTTTGTTAAGGCACTTGCAGGAGTGCCTTCGCACAGCGTGCCGTAGGCATATCGTGCATCGGCACAATTA
>NZ_JACJPW010000102.1 GCF_014696265.1 Aerosakkonema funiforme FACHB-1375
GGAAATGTAAGTCTTGCCATAAACTAATTCGTAGTTGTCCCAATTGAGGGTGAGCTACTTCTACACTTTCAATTGCTGGCGTCCAAGTGGTGGAATCATTCAGTTTAAACTTATTTCCATGTAGGCGAGGACGTCCTTTCCCACAATAACTTGGCGGCGCAGTCCATAAACATAGATTAGAACGCAGACGAATTAATTTGTCTGCTGGAATATTAGCCGTCTTAAGTATGAAAGGGGCGCATCCATATTCGCTATCCCACAAAGAAATCGGCCTAGTGGGTAAGTATTTACACACCTGTTTTAGCTGCCATACGGCTTTATTGATCGGATTTTCCCAGCTGGTAATTCGTTCGTGTCTTAATGGTATTGCCCAACTACCGGAATCTTCTGGTATCCACGCAATGGTACTGTATCCCTGACCGATGGTAATCGGTCGATTCCCATTCACAGCAGTTGCTTGGTGTTCAACTGTTCTTTCTTGTAGTGTTTGTGCATCTTCTCTGGGCCAAACTGTGTGGTCACCTGCTAATATTGGGCGTACATCTGTTGGCATCTGTTCGATGTAAAGACGCATCAGCTTGTTACGCTGTGGCCTACAATCTTGTAGAGCCTCATAGACACTTGGCCAAGACCGTCGAAACACTGGTGATAATGATAGATCTGCTAGACACTGAGCATGACGGGTGAACAGGATAGCATCTGTCAGTTCAAATGTAGCATCCTTGGCTTTGGTTAAATGTTCATAAGCGGCTTGACGAAAAGCTTTTAGTTTGTCAGCTTTAATCATTATGTAGATGCTAGTTGGTGGTACAACTTTTAGCTTCTACCAGACTGGAGTACCTGTGTCATTAGTACACTTGTACTTCAGCTTTGCTCAACTTTTATCTATCGAGTCGATCGCGTCAGTAAAACTTTACTCTTAGGAGTTTAGACATCGCACCTGCGGTGCGATAGTCTAAACTCCAGTTATTATGAACCAGCCCAAAAGAATAGCAGACCCAGAAAAATTCAAGCGCATTCAGCAACGCTTTCAGGAAGTTAACCGCCAGCTTGATATTTGGAATTTGAAATTGGAACAATTAAATGCAATGATGGAAATAGAATTGTGTCAACAACGGTTAGAAAGAATTGAGAGAAGAAAGAAGCTATCCATCGCGTCAGAAACTAAAGAGTGATTGTGTGGGTAGGAATATTAATCGATCTTTGTACCAGATCGCCTTTGTAGGGGCGAAGCATTCGGGCGACAATTTCTTACACAAACCCAAAAATTATATGTCCGAATGCTTCGCCCTCTCGGGTTAAAGCGAGGCGACAATTTCTTACACAAAACGGAAGATTATATGTCCGAATGTTTCACTCTCTCCAGGTTACATTACGCCGACAAATCCTTACATAAAACCAAATATTTTTTATCCAAACTCTTCGCCATGTTCCGGTTAAGATTCCGCGCCAAGACAGGGCGAAGCATTGCGGAATAGAAATTTTCGCCATTCCAATTCAATTTATCGCCGCAATGCTTCGCCCCTACAACATTAACAAAATCGATATTTTCAGACCAACCTCAACCATAAACGGCTACAATCGAGGATAACTGTAACTCCAGGGTGCAGCTGATGTTCAAAAAGATTGGGCGCTGGCTAAAAAGATTGTGGCAGCAGTTGTTTTTGCCGTCACGCATCCGTAGGGACAATACACCAGCTACCGCTAAGGCAGGTAAGAGGAAAGCACCTCGGCGCAGCGATGCAGAATATGAAAGTTTGTTTTTGCAACTGCTGGATAGGGAGGGAGAAAATCCGAGTCGGCAGAATATTAAAAGTTTTTTGTTTACCAAACTTGTTGATGAAGATGAGTTGGCGGCGTGGTTGCGTGGCTTTGGCAGCAAGTTGTTGGAATCACCCGAATCCCATCGGAAATTAGCGCGGCGGATGGTGCAACTGGGTAAGGTTGCTGGTGGGGAATTGGGAGATGTGGCGGGAGAAATTGGCAGGGAATTGTTGGGAAATTCAGAAACTCAAACAAGTATTGTCGCCACATCTGTTATCTCAAGTGTTGATAAGCAAATTGCCAATACAACAATTTCGGTTTCTGATAATGTTCCAGTAGATGTAGGTGGGAAAGTTCTAGAGTCGTTCATACGAGGCGCTCATGGTGTTCCAGTAGATGTAGATGGGGAAGCTGTAGAGTGGTTTAAGCGAGCCTTTGATCAATATGATGCTGGTAATATTCAGGCGGCAGTTGGTTGCTTTCAACGAGTGATCGAGATTTACCCTAACTTCTACAATGGTTGGGAATTTTTGGGCGATATGCTGAAGAAGTTAGGGCAGCACCAAGAAGCGATCGAAGCTTATCAACGGGCGATCGAGATTTCCCCTAACTTCCACCGAGCCTGGAATAGTTTGGGCAATGCGCTGGTAGACTTAGGGCAGTACCAAGAAGCAATTGACGCTTATCAACAGGCGATCGAGATTTCCCCTAACAACCACGATTCCTGGTCTGGTTTGGGCAATGCGCTGTATAGCTTAGGGCAGTACCAAGAAGCGATCGAAGCTTATCAACGGGCGATCGAGATTTCCCCTAACTTCCACGATGCCCGCAATGGTTTGGGCAATACCCTGAAGAACTTAGGGCACTACCAACAAAAAATGGAAGCTTTTCAACGGTCGATCGAGATTGTGCTTGACTTCCACAATGCCTGGTATGGTTTGGGCAATGCGCTGTATAACTTAGGGCAGTACCAACAATCAATCGAAGCCTTTCAACGGGCGATAGACATTTCCCCTAACTTTCACCAAGCCTGGAATAGTTTGGGCGCTACGCTGGAAAAGTTAGGGCGGTACCAACAAGCAATCGAAGCCTTTCAACGGGCGATCGACATTTCCCCTAACTACCACAATGCCTGGTATGGTTTGGGCAATGTGCTGTATAACTTAGGGCAGTACCAACGAGCAATCGAAGCCTTTCAACGGGCGATCGACATTTCCCCTAACTTTCACCAAGCCTGGAATAGTTTGGGCGTTACACTGGAAAACTTAGGGCACGGGCACGACCAACAAGCAATCGAAGCCTACAACCGCGCTTTAGAAATAACGCACAATCAATTATGGGAAAGTTGGGCAAATCGAGGTGGTGCAATCTATAAATTACACGGCTATCAAGCAGCATTGCGAAACTGGGATGAGGGGTTGCAATCTCTCCAGCCAGAGACACGCGACTATCAAGAAGGTTGCGCTGACTTACATCAGCAGAAAGGTGAGGCCCACTATCGTTACGGAAAACAACAACCAAATCCCCACCCCTACTGGCGCGAATCAAGAAACAGTTATATCACCGCCCTAAAAACACTTTCCGGTTCCCAAACTTCCATCTTAGGAGAAGTTCTGGGCACACAAGTTAGCCCCCGCTTCCAGTTATTATATCTGGAAATCTTACAAAACTTAGCCAAAGTCTGTAACGCCCTCAACTACCAAGAAGATTTTCAGCTATGTTTGGATATTGGCGATACGATGCTGGAAAATTTGTTACCAGAAACTGATTCACAAGAAAGGAAAATCCAGTTAGCCAACAAATTCGCTACCTTCAGTCAATTGCGAGTAGTGCTGTTAGCGCAGTCACCGCAACCAGAAAAGCAGATAGAAGCACTTTTGTTAGCGGAAAAACGCAAAAATCTCTGCTTGCGTTGGATGCAGAGTAACCGTTATGCAGAGACGTTTGATGAAAGCCCCGTAAAATATGCCGATATTCAACAACTGCTGAATAGCCAAACTTGCGCGGTTTACTGGCATTACAGCCCTGCTGCGATTACTACTTTTATTATCCACCATGACGGCATACAGGTTATCTCTCCCCAAAATAGCCCAGATAACCCCGCCGTTGCTGACATTCAATTCCAAAATTTTGAAGATTGGCTAAAAGATTGGAAAGAAGACTATAAAACCGACCGCGAAAAGGCGAAGAAAGAAAAAGGCAAAGGGCGTTGGCGCGATGAAATGGAAAATCGCCTGATTGAGTTGGGTAAGATTCTGGATATTGAGACAATCAACAATAAGATAGGTGATGATGTTACCCAATTAATCTTAATTCCTCACCGCGATTTGCACTTGCTACCTCTCCATTATCTGTTTCCAGAAAAATTCACTATCACCTATCTACCTAGTGCTAAACTTGGCATTCAGTTGCAACACTCATCCCCTGACATCGGCGCACAACTGCTGAGTGTGGAACATCCTTCTGATTTTATGCCTTATGCGGCAGTTGAATCGGCTAAAATTGCGGAACTTTTCCCCCATCATCGTCGCTACAGTACAGATGCGACTAAAGATAAAGTCATAGAACTGCTGGGTACATCGGCGGATATCTTCCATTTTACCGGTCACGCCTACCACAATCTAAACAGACCGATTGAGTCGGCTTTGTTATTGGCGAACAAAACAAAACTGACTCTGCGGGATATCTTCGATTTGGATACGCCCAGTCACGCACTCGTTTGTCTTTCTGCTTGCGAGACGGGACTGACCGGTAACGAAGGCTTGATTGATGAATTTGTCGGACTTGTCAGCGGTTTTCTGGCGAAGGGTGCAACTTATGTTATCAGCACTCTTTGGCGGGTGCAAGAAATCTCGACTGCTTTGGTGATGATTCGCTTTTACCAGTTGCTAAAGGAAAGCGTTCCCCCCGCCGTCGCACTCAAACAAGCCCAAAACTGGCTTCGCACTGTGGAATATAGCACGGTTATCCCGTTGCTTCGCCAGTTTGCGGTTGAGTTGGAGTCGGAAGCGCCCCATTGCAGCGAATTTCTGGAGGGTACTGCCGATCGCGCAGAAGACAAGGCAGGTAAAATGGGATTATGCGATCGGTCTTATGCCCATCCTTATTATTGGGCAGGATTTATCCTCTCTGGCAAGGTGCAGTCATGACTACCCTACAACCGCAAATTTCTTTCCCGGACGCCCTCACGCTGCAAATTCTTCTGCAAGCGCTTCACAACTTAGAAACGCCCTTGTCATCGGAACTCATCGCCGATATCAATAAAATTGGTGAATCTTTAGCTAACAATCAGTCTGTAACGCTTGCCATCAGAAGTTTAATCAAAAAAGATGACAAGTTGGAAGCTTGCTATCGCGATGTACGCAAAATTTTATACGAGGTCTTCGAGTTTGACGAACGCAACAAAGCAGGCGAACCGGAAGAAGACGAAACCGCTGCCGATGTAATTATACTACAAAATAAACTGCCGCGCATTATCCAAATATTAATAGAGCCAAACGTGCAAACCGCCATCCAAACGGAAGTTAAAGAAGAAGGCTTGGAAAGTATTCAAATAGTTATGATGCCATAAACCCATGAACCCATCACCGTACATCTACTACCCCAGTTTAGATCTGTTTCTCTATCATCTGAGAGATGGATTAGGAGAAAGTCAAGAGAAAATCAGGGAAAATCACGCGCAATTCTGGGCTAATTTGCCGCCGGAAACCCAAGTTGACTTTGAGACGGAAGCCAAGGCAGCTAATTCAGATACTATCAAATTATTGGAATTAACGCAGGGCAAAAAAACTTATCCCATCCAAAAAAGAGTTGTTTTTGGTCACCAAATCGGCGGTTATTATTATCCTCTACTTTTGAGTGATACTTATGGGCTATTGGTGGATTGTTGTATAGAAGAAGAACAACACTCAACCATCTTAGCCCGCTGCTTCCAATCACTCAAGGAAATTATCAACAATAAACATGGCGATTTGGGTAAAACTTGGATGATTTCTGGTTATCGAGATTCATCCTTTTCTCCAGAAGATATCGCCAAATCTGCCTATCACTCGTTCACGGGAAAAGATTGGCAATATGTGAGGACTGGGAAGTTTTTAGGCGCTGATGTTTTTGAGGTTTGGCAATCTCCCCAATCTCACTATTGGCAAAGTATTGAAAATGGCGATGGCGGCGATGAAGAAAAAAGTACTGTTTTCATCGTTATCTATCCAAATCAAGACACGATGGCTAAAGCCGCCCAGTTTTATGATTCTTGGCTGCATTTATTATGCCACCGTCATAAAATCTTCTGGGCTTATCGCGAATCGCGCCGAATCAGCGAAAGGCTGCACAATCAGCTTTCTTTGGTAAACGAGACAATTCAACAAATCAATAAGTCGCAACTGGATTTATCTCTTCTCAAGAGAAATATAGCATTTTTATCCAATTATGTCATACAATTGGAACAGATGGAAATTCTGAATCAAGCGATCGAAGTAAATCGGCAAAACTATAAAGCTTGGTTGAATCACATCATCAATAAAGCGAGTCAAGAAGGCGATACGAATCTTAAGTTTCTGGAAGAATTCAATGTCATTACGAATCAATACCAGAAACAAATTCAGCAAGATTACGCCACTTTCCAAGCCAGTTTGGGAATTTTGTCCAGCTTGCGCGACACAATTCGCGGTATAGTAGAAATAGAGCAAGCCCAGAGCGATCGCCGCATCGAAACGCAAACGCGCAACTTCCAAAATGGCGTAGCCGTCGTGGGTGTAGGCGTAGGAGTTGCATCGGTAACCGCATCAGCAGTTTCTCCATTTGTAGAAGCTATCACCAAACAGCGATCGGCAAAAATAGAGAACGGCAAAGATATTTTCATCCCCAGCAATGCGCTGTTAAACTTCAGCGTCAGTTTGATTATCAGTCTGATGCTGGGATTGCTAGCTAGCTTAATAGTTGCAACTGCGTTAGGAATGTTGCGATCGCACGATCCGCCTTCATGATAAACAGCGACAACATAAAAACCGAACAGATTTGTCACGAGTTAGATAAAATTTTAGCAGATTTAGATGTAAAAAATCTAGCCAAACAGCATCTAGAATCATGCAATTTTAAACTGCGCGGTTACTGGGATAGCAAAAATGAATACAAGGATGATGAAATCGGCGATCTAATTCTCGTCTTGGATGAGAATTTGCAAATCGTTGATGAAAATTGGATTATAGATGTCGAATCTCCTTTCGTTCTCGCCAAACAGAAGACAAATTTACAGCACTTCAATATTGAGTGATATCATGTCCCGTTGCATCAGTAACGTCAAAAATTTGCATTCACATCTGTGTTCATCTGTGTTTATCTGTTTTCATCTGTGGTTAAAATTTAACCCACGATTCATGCAGATAATGCTCAACATCATTCTTATACTAGCCATCCAACCAGACACGATATGAGGTACACAGAAACCCGGTATACTTCACCCAACTGAAATCGGCTATATTTTTTACCGCAGATGAACGCAGATCGAAGGTGTACCACAACCGATCGCAATCTGGTTTAAAACACATCTCAACCCCATCCTAAGCGATCGCACTCCCAAATCCCTCTCTTCCTTCCCGTCTTCGCGGTTCGTAAAATAGAAATAACGAGTTCAGCTAAACCCCCATCTCTCACTCAGAAATTGACCTCACAGTCAACGAAACCACCGACTTCCTCACAGACAACCAAATCGATCGCCTCGATCGTTGGTTAACCAATAAATTACCAGATCTTTCCCGTTCCCGCATCCAAAAACTGATCGAACAAGGGTGGGTGCAAATCAACGGGAAAATTTGCGCGTTCAAAAACACCAAAGTCAAAACAGGCGATCGCATCCACGTTACCATTCCCAACGCCCAAGTTACCGAAATCCAACCCGAAGAAATTCCCCTCGATATCCTCTACGAAGACGACAACTTGCTGATTGTCAACAAACCTGCCGGTTTAGTCGTACATCCCGCCGCCGGACACCAAGCGGGTACTCTTGTCAATGCCCTTTTGGCACATTGTCCTCTGGCAGAAATTGGCGGCGTCCACCGTCCCGGTATTGTGCATCGATTGGACAAAGATACCACCGGTGCGATGGTAGTTGCCAAAACCGACCTCGCTTACCAACACCTGCAAGCGCAACTGAAAGCAAAAACCGCCCGCCGGGAATATCTAGGTGTGGTTTACGGTGTCCCCAAAACGGAAACTGGGACGATCGTACAACCGGTCGGTCGCCATCCGGTCGATCGCAAAAAAATGGCCGTTGTCCCGGAAGAAAAGGGCGGGCGTTCCGCCGTGACCCACTGGCGAGTCCAAGAACGCCTCGGCAATTACACCCTGATCCACTTCCAGCTAGAAACCGGTCGCACTCATCAAATTCGCGTCCACAGCACTCACATGGGTCATCCGATCGTGGGCGACCCGGTTTACAGTTCCGGACGGGACATCGGGGTCAATTTGCCGGGTCAGGCGCTTCATGCTTGGCGACTTTCTTTGCAAAATCCTATCTCCGGACAGATGATCCAAGTTACAGCGCCCCTACCGCAACACTTTGTCACCCTTCTGGAAGTGTTACGCCGACGAGGGGCCATCCCTCATCTCTCGTAATTTACATTTCTTTACTTATTTCGAGTTTACATTTGTACACAAAACTCATTGCCCGATCGGACTCAACCTCAGCCTAAATTCTTTAGGATACGGTAATTGTGACGATTATAAAGAAATAATAAAACTAGGCTCAGACGAACCGATAAGTATAAATACATGAAGTAATGTAACGAAATATCGGAGTTGCCAGAGTGCAGAAGCAAGATATATAAAGCATTTGATGCTTTTGTTCGTACTCGGTGAAGGAACTTAATAATTTGTAATAAATAAAGCTCGAACGGCAGTGTATAAACATAACCTGTAGGGATTAGCAGACAGGCAAAAGTCAGACAAAGCACTGATTAAGAAAGTTTTAGCCTTTCTCATAAAAGGTTGAAAATTTCTCAGAAATATCCTCTATCCTTATAAAAGGTTCCCACAAGGAAGCAAGCGGTAGGGGAAGTAACCAGAAAAGGTGCATTTGCTCGCCGTCTGTGAAAAACCCCGCCAAGCTGGTTCAGATGCCTGAATTAGCTTAACCGAGATACCAGTTTTTAATCCAAAACGCTCTCAACCAAACAAATTTAGGAGATTGAGCTCATGTTAGACGCATTCGCCAAGGTTGTTTCTCAGGCAGATGCCAAAGGTGAATTCCTCAGCAGCGCCCAACTGGATGCCCTCAGCAACTTAGTTCGCGATGGAAACAAGCGCTTGGATGTTGTTAACCGCATCACCAGCAATGCTTCCACCATCGTTGCTAGCGCCGCTCGCGCACTGTTTGCCGAACAACCTCAGCTGATCGCTCCTGGTGGCAATGCTTACACCAACCGTCGCATGGCAGCTTGCTTGCGCGACATGGAAATCATCTTGCGTTATGTTACCTACGCGATCCTGGCCGGCGACTCCAGCGTGTTGGATGACCGCTGCTTGAACGGTCTGCGCGAAACCTACCAAGCTCTGGGTACCCCCGGTTCTTCCGTGGCAGTTGGCGTAGGCAAAATGAAGGACGCTGCTGTTGCGATCGCTAACGATCCTCAAGGCATCACCCAAGGCGATTGCAGCTCCTTGATTTCTGAAGTGGCCAGCTACTTCGATCGCGCTGCCGCTGCTGTTGCTTAATTAAAGCTTTAAAAGCTCTGGCAGGAATAGTATCCTGCAAAAGCATTACAGTAGACGCGATTTACCCAAGTTAGTTAGCAAACTTTGCAAAGAATACCGGAGATACCAAGAACATGAAGACCCCAATTACCGAAGCGATCGCAGCAGCTGATACCCAAGGCCGTTTTCTGAGCAACACCGAACTGCAAGCTGTTCGCGGTCGGTTAGAACGCGCTGGCGCTAGCATGGAAGCTGCTCGCGCTCTGACCAACAACGCGCAAAAGCTAGTTGACGGTGCAGCTAACGCGGTGTATCAAAAGTACCCCTACACCACCCAACTGCAAGGCTCTCAGTATGCCTCCTCTTCGGAAGGCAAATCCAAGTGCGCTCGTGACATCGGATACTACCTACGCATTATTACCTATAGCTTGGTTGCCGGTGGTACTGGCCCATTGGATGAATTCCTGATTGCTGGCTTAAGCGAAATCAACAGCGCTTTCGATCTGTCTCCCAGCTGGTACGTTGAAGCCCTCAAGTACATCAAAGGCAATCACGGTCTGAGCGGCCAAGCTGCTAACGAAGCTAACACCTACATCGACTACGCGATCAACGCCCTGAGCTAATCGATCGCTATGGCCCGGAGGGGTATGCAGGTGCTGGTTGTGGAACTAGCAGTTGCTTATTTCTCCGGGCATTGTTTTATCTACTGGGTCATGAGTCATCAGTCATTGGTAATTTTTCGTTGTTCATTTCTCTCTTGTCGATCCGGCGAAGCATAAATAGAAAGCGATCGAAAAGGCAAATGACAAATGACAACTGACAAATGAGATCTGACAACTGACAAATGACAAAAAAGTTTGTTGGGAGAAGGAAAAGTGGCAATAACAGCAGCAGCATCCCGCTTGGGAACCTCAGCTTTTAGCGATGCAGCTAAGGTTGAACTACGCCCCTACGCAACGAAAGAAGATATCGAGAATGTGATTCGTGCCGTGTACCGTCAGGTTCTCGGCAATGACTATTTAATGGCGTCAGAACGCCTGATCAGCGCCGAATCGCTTTTGAAAGATGGTAATCTGACAGTCAAAGAGTTTGTACGCGCCGTAGCTAAATCGGAGCTATACAAAACCAAGTTTTTCTACAACAATTTCCAAACCCGGTTGATTGAACTCAACTATAAACATCTGTTGGGACGGGCACCCTATGATGAATCAGAGGTAGCTTATCACCTCGATTTGTATCAAAACAAAGGTTACGACGCTGAAATAGACTCCTACATCGATTCTCTGGAGTATCAAAGCAACTTCGGCGACAATATTGTGCCCTACTATTGCGGTTTTGCCTATCAAGCAGGACAAAGAACGGTAGGTTTCACCCGCCTGTTCAGGCTGTACCGGGGTTACGCTAACAGCGATCGTTCCCAAGTAGAAGGTAACATCTCTCACCTCGCTCGCGAATTGGCGCAAAACAGCGCTTCCTCGATCGTAAAACCTTCAGGTAGCGATGAAAGCTGGTCTTACTACCGCGCATCTGGCGATGTGCCTCCCCGTAACTGTTTGGGTGGTTCTTACGGCGAAAGTGGCCGCGTCTATCGCCTTGAGGTCGCAGGTATTCGTCAGCCAGGATATCCCGGAGTGCGTCGCAGCAGCACTGCTTTCCTAGTGCCATACGAGAATCTGTCCAACAAGATGCAGCAAATTCTCAAAGCAGGCGGCAAAATCGTCAGCGTCACCCCAGCTTAATAATTTTAGATTTTGGAACTTAGATTTAATCCAAAATCCAAAATCCAAAATCCCAATAACAGGAGGTAAAAACAATGCTTGGTCAAACCGCGATCGGTAGCGCTGGAAACACGCCTTCTGGTAGCCGTGTTTTTCGTTATGAAGTTGTTGGCTTACGCCAAAACGAAGAAAACGACAAAAATAGCTACGCCATTCGCCGCAGTGGCAGCGTTTTTATTACGGTGCCTTACAGCCGTATGAATGAGGAAATGCGGCGAATTAATCGTTTGGGCGGAAAAATCGTCAGCATTCAATCTTTAACTAGCGAAGAAGCTGCCGCAGCCCAATAGAATCAGAAAAATAAGCGGCAAGAGAAGTCGATCGCAATAGCGACAAACCCTTACACACCAGATCCATGCAGGAGTTCAATCCTGAGACCTCTGGCGAAATGCAAAATGCTCCCCCCTTAACGGAAGCGCAAGCGATCGCCAATCTCACCCACCCAGACTTGAGTCTTCGCTACTATGCTGCTTGGTGGCTGGGAAAATTCCAGATTCGCACCGAAACAGCTGTAACTGCCCTGATTGCGGCACTAGAAGACGAAGCTGACCGCACAGAGTTAGGAGGCTATCCCCTACGGCGCAATGCAGCGCGGGCGTTGGGAAAAATAGGAGATCTGAGGGCTGTACCTGGTTTGCTCCGGTGTTTGGATTGCACTGACTTCTATGTCAGAGAAGCGGCTGCACAGTCGCTGGGTATGCTGGGCGACCCGGTAAGTATTCCAGCACTGATGCAGCTGCTAAACGGTGGTTTGGCAGCTGCTGTGCAGGTACCCGGACAACCTCACCTAACACAACCCTACGAAGCGGTGATGGAAGCCTTGGGATCTCTCCAAGCAAGAGAAGCAATTTCCCAAATCGAACCCTTCCTAGAACACCCAGTAGAGCGAGTGCAATACTCTGCCGCTAGAGCTATGTACCAGCTAACCGAAGATTCTGCATACGGAGAACGCCTTGTGCAAGCTTTGGCCGGCAAAGATATACAATTGCGCCGGATAGCTTTGTCTGACCTGGGCGCTATTGGCTATTTACCGGCAGCTGATGCAATTGCCTCCTCAGCAGCAGAAAACAGCTTTAAACTGATCGCCCTCAAAGGCTTACTAGAACATCAACTTAGCCCAGACAAACCGGACACGCTCAACGATGCCGCCATCAAAGTTATGCACCTGATGGACACTCTCTTGTAAACAGGGAATTGGAAACAGGGATGGAAAATTGGGAAACGGGAATGGGAAATGAAACAGGGCAACCGCAAAACTGGGGAGTAGGAAATCGGGACAATTTTTCTACTCAAAACTCAAAACTCAAAATTCAAAACTCACCCAGCCCTCAATCCCTCATTCAAGCTGTTGAAGAAGCGGATAACCCCGGACGGCTTATAGCAGCAGTACGCGCCCTAGCAGATGCCCGTTTAGAAGCAGGAATTCCCACTTTAATAGCCGCTTTGGGTTATAACAACCCAGGTGCAGCATTAGCAGCAGTGGCAGGGCTGATCCAAATGGGAGCATCAGCAGTACCTCCTTTGCTGGAAAAACTAGATGGGTACAACTACGGTGCGAGGGCTTATGCCATCCGCGCCTTAGCTGCGATCGCAGATACCCGTGCCCTGGAAATCTTGCACAAAGCAGCTCTGACCGACTTTGCCCCCAGCGTCCGCCGTGCCGCCGCCAAAGGATTGGGAAACCTTCATTGGCAGCAGCTCAGTCCCGATCTGATTCAAGCCGCCCAAGAAAAATCTTTTCAAGCGCTTCGACAAGTCTCTCAAGACTCCGACTGGTCGATCCGCTATGCAGCCGTTGTCGGTTTGCAATCCCTGGCTCAAGAGTCCGGCTTCAAAGAGCAAATCCAAACGCATTTCCAGCAAATGCTCGCATCGGAAAGCGATCGAGCAGTTCGTGCTAGGGTGCGATTAGCAACTGTCAGCAGTTAGCAATCAAAACAACTAACAACTGACAACTAACAACTGACAGTGATAACTAACAAATTAGCTATCGAAATCAACCATCAACTACCTAAAAATGGCAATCCCACTTCTAGAAATTACACCAACTACGCAAAATCAGCGCGTAGCAGGCTACGAAGTTCCCGACGAAGACGACCCCACTCTTTATCGTTTGAATCCTAATTCGTCTGAGTCCGATGTTAATGAAATTATCTGGGCAGCTTATCGCCAAATTTTCAGCGAACAGTTGATCCTCAAAAGCCACCGCCAAGTCTCTTTAGAATCATTATTGCGGAATCGATCGATATCCCTCAGAGAGTTTATTCGGGGACTCGGCAAATCCGAAGTTTACCGGAATATGGTAGCTGAAACAAACTCCAACTACCGCTTGGTTGACATCACATTCAAGCGCTTCTTGGGACGTGCCAGCTACAACAAAGATGAACAAATCTCCTGGTCAATTGTCATAGCAACCAAGGGATTGCACGGCTTCATTGACGCCATTGTTGATAGCGAAGAATATCTGCAAAACTTTGGCGATGACCTCGTACCTTATCAACGCCGTCGCTTCAACGAACGTCCGTTCAATTTGGTAAATCCTCGCTATAGCGACTATTGGCGCACTCGCTTGATTCAGCTCGAAGGTCGCAGCTACTATCAAGTGAAGCTTTACGGTACAGGCGAACCAGACAAACAAGTTGCTCGCAGAGCGATTCCCAGTAACTTTTTGGAAATGGCTCGCAGTATCGTTACCCCTCAAGTCAATTATCAGCGATACAAAGACCGGGCAATCAATCAAGCCAGAAGATCTGAAATTCCGGATATGACTCGCCAAGGTACCACCGTTAAACCAGCAGTGAGTCGCACCGAAGTTGCCCTTCCCTATCGCTACATACCCTCCGATCCTAAAGTGTAGCTTCTTAGTTTGTCGTTCATTGTTTGTCTTCATAGTTTATTCTTAATTGCAATGAACAATGAACCATCAAATGCAAACAAAATAACGGCTGACAACTAACCACTAACCAATCACAACAAGCCTCATGTCAATACCTTTGCTAGCATACAAACCATCCTCGCAAAACCAGCGAGTATCGGGGTACGAAGTTGGGAATGAAGACACCCCCAGAATTTATCGGATTGAAGATTGCATCGACGATGCTGACATTCAAGAATTAATTTGGGCAGCTTACCGCCAAATTTTCAGCGAACACGAAATCCTCAAATCTTTTCGCCAGATTACTTTAGAATCCCAGGTGAAAAATCGGGCAATCACCGTGCGGGATTTTATCCGTGGCTTGGCTAAAACAGAAGCATTTTATCGTTTAGTTGTAGAGAAAAACTCCAACTATCGAGTTGTGGAAGTTTGCCTTAAACGTATCCTGGGTCGCGCCCCATACAACAAAGACGAAGAAATTGCTTGGTCGATTAAAATCGCCACCGGCGGCATAGGCAGCTTTGTTGATGCCCTCGTCGATAGCGAAGAGTATCAAGCTAACTTCAGCGATACGATCGTACCCTATCAACGTCGTCGCTACAAAGACCGCCCCTTTAATTTGGTAACTCCCAGTTACGGCAACTACTGGCGCGATAAGCTAGAAGATGAGCGCTACAAGTGGGGCGATATCCGTAACTTCCTAGATTTGGCACGGTCTATTCAAATCAAACCGGTTAACCAAAATGTGAACGTTAGCACAGCTAACATCAAGATTCCCGACACAACACGCGATAACAAGCCTGATGGAGTTCTGGCTTCAATTAACAGCGTCGCCAGTTTTCCACAGCGTCGGTAATTGGTAAACGGTAGTGGATAATGGGAAAGAAAACCAATCTGCGATCGCAATTACCTTTGTTGCCTAATTTACTAACCTCTCAACCACATTAGGAGAATTTTGCATGGCATTGCCGTTGCTTGCATACAAACCATCATCCCAAAACCAGCGTGTCAAAAGCTTCGGGTCAGCTGACCTCAATGAAGATACGCCTTATATCTATCGCCTCGAAGATGCTGCTTCCCCATCCGAGATCAAGCAGTTAGTTTGGGCAGCTTATCGTCAAGTCTTCAGCGAACACGAAATCCTCAAATTCAACCGTAACATTACCTTGGAAACTCGCTTCGCGAATCGTTCTCTGACGGTACGCGACTTCATCCGGGAATTAGCGAAAACCGAGGCATTTTATCGCTTGGTTGTTTCCGTCAACAATAACTATCGCTTGGTACAAATCTGTCTCAAGCGTTTGTTAGGTCGCGATTCTTACAACAAAGACGAAGAAATCACTTGGTCAATTGTCATCGCTACCAAGGGCTTTAATGGCTTCGTGGATGCGCTAGTTGATAGTGATGAATACACCGCCGCTTTTGGTGACTTCACCATACCCTACCAACGCAAACGCATGGAAGGGCGTCCTTTCAACTTGGTAACTCCTCGCTACGGCGAAGACTTCCAAGAAACTGCTGGCACCGTCAAAACCGACTGGCGCTTTACGCTGGAAAAATTCTACAGCCGCAAGTTCCAAGACCGGCAACTTCCCGAAGGCGACCCCCGCAAGTTCCGCGGATTGGCTGCTGCCGTCAGTGGGCAGCGCAATTACGCGCAACGCCTATCTGCGTTTGACATCGATTACCTCAACAAGGTGCCGAAGCGCCGTTAAGGTTCACTCTCAGTTTACCTAAATAACTTTTTCTTTAAGGACTGGGTTTAGTTTCCGCTTAATAATGACTGACTGACATTATTTTGTTGTTTGGTCGTTTAGCTAGGCGGAAGTTAAGCCCAGTCATTGTATAGCTAGCGATTAGGGGCTAGATATTTATCGCCAGGGACGAGAGGAAGAAGAGCCTAAAATCAAGGCTTTCAGGTATTAGTAGCGTCCTAACTGACGAAAGCGATTACTATACTTCTGATAGTGAATCGGTGGTGATTTAAGTGCGAAAATTGTCAAAAACCTTTTAATAAAGCATTGAATTTTCGGGTAAATACAGTCACCAAAAATCTAACTAATTCGGCTCAATTTTATTCATTTTGATAGCTAAATACCAATAAGGAGCAATTTTTGGCGAGGGAGTTTTTGAGAAAGTCGTTTAATTGTGAGAGATAGCAAAAAATCATTATTGCTATCTCTGAGAACAGAAAAACTGATTAATTAGAGCTAGCAGACCCATCACTCGTATCTTTTTGGCCGTTTGGGGGCGCAACTACCACACCTCTATCTGCAGCGCGTTGTTCGCGTTTTTTGCGCTCTGCTTTGACGGTATCTTCCATAATTAACCGCGCTTGCGCCATTTTTTCCAGATTGCTGCGGTAGAGTTCCAGATCTTTTTGCAGTTTGTCGTCTGGTAAGTGCAACCCAGCAGCTATTTGTTTTAGTGCTTCAGTTAGTTGCTTTGCGTCTTTGACCATGCTGGACTCTGCTACTTCTAGGAAAGTGAACAGACCGATCGCAAACAAGCGGCTGTATTTGAATTTGGGATTATTGACGATCGCCTGAAGCGTTGCACTCAAGTCACCTGCATTACCAAAGTGAGGTGCTTGAGTAAAAATTTCCACCACATCGCGAGCCGATCTCTGACTTGCCCATCCCTGCAACCATGCTGCATCTTGCCTGTATCGTTGCGGGTCACCTTCCACCGCTTTGCAGATGGCTTCAAAAATCGGCTCTTTATCTGCTTCTGGGCGATAGCCTTGCATAAAGCGATCGAAGGTGGTAACAACCCCAAAAGCGTAGATAGGGTCGTAGCGAAAATCAACATTGACCGACAGTAAGTGCATTTCTACCATCAATTCTTCAACTACTCGCCGATAGATGGTATTGATAGGACGAGTGTGAAGGCTGTAGAAAGTTCGCTTGGTATCTGAAACAGTGCGGTCGTTATTCACAGAAAGCATTTTGAGGATGATTTAACTTTATTTTCTCGTTTAAGTGCAACTTTGCCAAGGCGATCGCGCAAATAAAATGGTTTGGGAATATCTGCTTATTCCCGTTGCGATGCAGTAAAATGCAAGGTTGCCATCAGCTTTTTTAAGCTACGCCTTTAAACACTTGTTGGTGTCAATTCAAAGACAACGGAAGTATTTTAGTTCAATTCCGGCACAAAAATAATGGTTTCTCCTGAATTAATTGCTTTAGCTCGCTACATGGCTGGTGAATTTGAAAATAGCGACCAAGCGATCGCTGAGCCTGCTTGGTATGTCCACTTACGCCTCTGGCAGCGACCCATACCTTTATTTGTGGAAGATAGTCTGACTTTGTTTGCCGAGCAAGCTAACTATCTCTACCCAGACAAAGCTTACCGCCAGCGGATTATCAGGCTACAGGACAGCAGCAACCCAGACTCTTCGATTCAGGCGCAGTACTATGCTATCGAAGATCCTTTAGCTGTTAAAGGTGGCGGTTGCCACCCGGATCTACTCAACACCCTCACAGTCGATCGCATACAACTACTCCCTACTTGCAAGCTCAACGTCACTAAAAGTTTCTTAGATTCTGGAGGATATCGCTTTCAGGCATCGTTGCCACCAAACGAGCGTTGCCGCTTTACCTATCGAGAAGAAACTTTCCAAGTTTTTCTGGGATTTGAAGCAAGTCCCGATTCATTCTTAAGTTATGACAAAGGAATCGAACCTCAGACTGGCAAAGCCCTTTGGGGAGCTATTATGGGGCCATACCGCTTCACCAAGCGTCAAGATTTTTCTGCCCAACTACCTTTATGAGAGGGACTGGAGGCTAGAGCTTCGGTCAAGCAATGGCGGAAACCGGTTGTTTGGTTGTAAAACCATAAATTGGGTTTTTCAGCTAAATAAACCGGGTTTTTACTTGCATAGGCCAAATTCTTAACTGACGCTCTAGTCGGTAATTCCTGTCTCCTACTCCCTATTAAGCTTTTGGTAGCTAAACGTTTTGTCTGCTAAGACAAAGTGACTCAAGAGGCTATGCTGTTGCGGGGAACACCCTCTAGGGCGTCTTCCTCAGTTTCAAAAATTTCAAACACTGAATCCATCATAGTCACTTCAAACACCAATCTGGCTTCTGGATGCACGTTGCAAATGCGGAAACTACCCTTCACCTTGTCAGCATCCCGCATTCCCGCTACCAACGAAGTCAGGCCAGAACTGTCAATAAAATTGACCTGACCGAGATTGACCACCACATGACGGCTGAGCTTGGAGATACACTCTTGCAATTTAAGGCGAAATTGCCATGCTGTTGTGATGTCTAAGCGGCCTGTAGGCGTCAAGACGATAACGGTAGTGCCGTCTTGGAGCGTGTGTGTTTTTTGCTCGATGTGAATCACTGCCCCTCCCCTTTAAATCGTAACTTTCTACAGCTTACGCACATAGCCTCAATCCGAGCAACCATCGTACAAACACCTGCTTTACGTGTATATAGGGAAACCTGAGATTCAGGCTTGTCGCTTCTTTGACATTCCCAGAATAAAAGCCTATTGCTTTCTTGGGTTCAGATTGCCATTTCGAGATATCTCTATTCAGGCTTACGTTCCGATCTTCCAGGATACTGGGTTTGAGTTTATATCTTCTCAAATTACATCCAAGGCAATGACGATTCTAGTTTCCCCAAGCTTTAATTGTCTCAGGCGGTAACCGTCACAGAGCTAGAAAAGCAGGTAAGCGTTCTCTACCTTAAACTGTCACGTTCAGACGATTCAGCTATTGACTCGACACTGCTTTTGTCTTGTTAATAACCCCTTGGCTTGCTGCTGTTCTAAGCCCGCACATTTTATTCCGGGCTCAGTGACTTCCAGTAGTTTAGCTCACACATTCCCTACAGGAGTAACCCAATTAGCCCAATCTTGAGGCTTCAGAAAAACTTCATATAATTGAGCTTCTGGTGTGTTGGGTTCCGGTTGATAACCGTACTCCCAGCGTACAAGAGGCGGTAAAGACATAAGAATCGACTCAGTACGCCCGTTTGTCTGGAGGCCAAAAATAGTACCTCGGTCGTAAACGAGGTTAAATTCCACATACCGCCCTCGGCGATAAAGTTGGAAGTTGCGTTCGCGATCGCCATATTCTATTCCTCGGCGTCGTTCTGCGATCGGCAGGTAAGCCGATAGAAAAGCATATCCGCAATCTTGCACAAAAGCAAACAGCTCTTCCCAAGTGCGCTGTTTGAGATCGCCGATAGATGCACTGTAAACTCCTGCCAGTCCATTTACATCTGGCCCTCGGTATAATTGTCCCTGGCCATCTTGGTAATCAAAAAATATGCCACCGACTCCCCGCGTTTCCTGGCGATGTTTTAAATAGAAATATTCATCGCACCAGCGTTTAAAAGTAGGATAGTATTCCGAATAGTGGCCATCGCAGGCTTGCTTGAACGTTTTGTGGAAATGGGCGGCATCTTCTGCAAAGGGATAGTATGGGGTCAAATCAGCGCCTCCACCAAACCACCAAACAGGGCCAGCTTCAAAGTAGCGATAGTTGAGGTGTACGGTTGGCACATAGGGATTGCGCGGATGCAAGACCATTGATGTGCCAGTCGCGTAAAAGCGATGCCCTGCTGCTTCTGGGCGTTGTGTCAGAATTGATGGTGGCAGATGGTCGCCCCAAACCTCTGAAAAATTCACGCCTCCCTGTTCAAATACTCCCCCTTCGCGGAGTACGCGAGAACGACCGCCGCCACCTTCCGGTCTTTCCCAGCTATCTTCCCTGAAAGTGGCGCTGCCATCCAGCTGTTCCAATGCCTGACAAATATCGTCTTGGAGCTTTTTCATAAACTGGCTGACTCTGGCTTTTGAGTCAGCGGGCGGAATATTTTGCGGGGTTGTTACCTGCGAAGTCGAAAAAGCTGTCATAATCTCAAAAAAGTAATCTAATCTGGTTAACCGACAGTGGTTTAATTGTCCGAAACTCTTGAGAATGAATTGTTCACCATCAGGCGCTCAGCCCTAGTATCGTAGGTTCCAGTTTCATCCGCCGTCGCCAGTTGGCGACTTCGCAAAAAGAGTTCTTACCTAGTACGATGATGGTCTTACACAGCGTCCGGAGGGAGGTTTTGCATTTCTGTAAACCCAGTAGCACTAAAGTATTTATGCTTCGGTACGGCTGAGCGTATGCCTCCAAATCCCTGAAAAATTCAGAGAACTTCCATCGCGGTACTACGATGTAGGCCCTTAATTTTCCCGCTAGGGCTGTTTGAGGTCAGGAACAGTTCCAGCCCGACCCTTTTAAGGTTGATTGGGGCATTAATATAATACATTGAAAATCAAGATCGATCTGACGATCGGTCAATTTGGATATTGGTACCCCTTTGTCCCAATCACAGGGGAACGATGGTACAACTTTTATTTTCAGCCAATCTGGTAGGTAGGTCTTGCCGGACAAACCGTTTAAATCACTTCTTAAGATTGAGTCGGGATACGGTACAAGATTTAAGAAGGCTCTTAATACCGTTAACATACCCCTTTTCAGTACAGTATCTAAAGGGCTGCTTTGGAAACCAGCTACAGGAGGAGTGTAGTAATGCCTGATTTTTCCTCCCCATCTATCCAGCCTCCTAAAAGGCGTTGGTGCAACTTTTCGCGACGCCGTACATATCAAGTCCTCAGTTCGGCCTCCGTGGAAGCTTTATGGCAAAAAGTCACAGATTTAGCTGATGTTTCCTGGCATCCGCTGCTGGCCAGCACAAATGTCCCCAAGGGGTTGGTTGCCAAACCGGGTTTGATATACCAAGGTGTGATGCGATCGATTCCTATTCCGATTCGCATCTTTGTCGAACAAGTAGAACCGAGGGAATTGTTAAGCGTGCGTATTCTCACTTTACCGGGCGTTGAGGAACGGGTGACTTATAAAGTGCAGTCTACAGTCTGCGGTACTCAGATTTCCTGTTCGATTACTTTGCAAGGGTGGTTATCCCCCCTCATCTGGTCGCTGATTCGAGCCAGTGCCGCACGGGTGGCCGCCGAATTAGCCCACGCAGCTGAGCGAGCGTGCTTGTAGGCTGTTGTAGTTGTTGAAGTTAACAAGCATTGCATCATAGCGATCGTTGAACTATCTTTCATAATCTGGCTTAGCTAATACATAAGAATGCGATCGCTCTGCCAAACAAGCTATTCAAAAAAACCTACTTTTCCTACTAATTGAAAAATCACTCGTTATATGATTGTTGCTATATTTAGCTTCAAGTCAAAAAAGCATGGGTTTAAAAGTAGTGATAAAATTTTTACATTATTTCCATGCGGTTGACTTTTTCTGGCTCGAATAACTGGCTGTGGTGTGAGCTTCGATACTAAGTATGAATAAACTATTTTGCAAAACTTTGGCACTGACGCTAACTTTGTTAGGCAGTGGGCTGCTGCGATCGCACGGAGCAATAGCTGGAGATTTAGCAATCAACGAGGAATCAACTGCCTCACCTACTCCGGGCTTGGCAAATCCGTTTGTTCCCAAGTCATCGGAAAAAAGATCTTCTATGGCAAGGGTAACCTCGGTATCTCAGCTAACAGATGTGCAGCCAACGGATTGGGCGTTTGGCGCATTGCAATCTCTGGTGGAGCGGTACGGTTGTATTGAAGGTTATCCAGATGGCACTTACCGGGGCAACCGGGCGATGACGCGCTACGAATTCGCTGCTGGTTTGAACCAATGTTTGAATCGAATACAAGAACTCATCGCTTCCCTACCCCAAGGCGTCACAAAAGAAGACCTAGCCGCCTTGCAAAGATTGCAAGAAGAATTCGCTAGCGAACTTGCTTCTTTAAGAGGGCGCGTAGATTCTCTAGAAGCTCGTACAGCAAGATTAGAAACACAACAGTTCTCGACTACCACCAAGCTTAGCGGTCAGGTATCGATGTATGTTGGAGATGCCTTTGGGGAAAGGGCTGGCCCAGCGAATAACACGACTTTTGGCTACCAAGCTTTTCTGACTTTCCTGACCAGCTTTTCCGGTAAAGATAGCTTGATCGTCGGTCTGGAAGCCTCTAATCTGGAAGTATTTAGTACGGAAACCCGATTTCCCGAAACCGACACTAGGGGCACTAGCGATGAAACTCGTTTTGTGATTCCGGCCAAGTACGTATATGGATTTGGTAATAACGATATTTCCCTCAACCAATTGCAGTACCGCTTCCCGGTGGGCGACAAATTGACGGTTTCTCTGGATGCGTTTGCCAGCAATCGGGTTCTTTCCGCTAACATTACCACTTTGACCGACTTGGGTACCGGTCCGATATCCTATTTCGGTAAAACAAGTCCCTTACTTTACCCAATTAACCAGCAGGCAGGGATTGGTTTGCAATGGCGGGCTGCTCCCTGGTTAAACGTAGACTTTTCCTTGGCAAACGAATTTACGGCAAATGACCCCAGTAAGGGACTATTCCAGGGAGGTTACGCAGCTTCTGTCCGTCCGGTGATCACTTTGGATCGGCTTAGGGTTACTGGGTCTTATATGAACAGCTACTCGCCTCAGTTCGGAATCGATACGGCTGCTGGTAGTAACCCAGCCAAAATAAATGGGGCAGGGCCGGTGGTGGCAAACACTTTTTTTGTCGGCTCTTTCTATCGATTATTTCCAAATTTTGATGTAGGTGCAGGTCTGGCTCATTCTAAAGTGCGAACTTTGGGAGAAGGCACCAAGGGAGATGCTGAGGTATGGCAGTACGACTTCAATATAGTTTTGTATGATGTGGGCAAAAAGGGAAATGTGGCTGGGCTGACTGTTGGGATACAACCGAGGCTGGGAGGCACCAGTAATGCAGCGCTGGCACAGGCGATCGGTTTAGAACCGGGACAGCGGAGCGATCGCGATGTTGGTTATCATATTGAGGTGTTTTACACCCATCGCGTCAACGACAATATCTCTATTACCCCTGGAGTGTTCTGGCTGACAGCGCCTAACCACGACGAACGCAACCCCGATGTTGTTGTTGGTGCGATCAGAACTACCTTCAGCTTCTAGGTAAGTTGATTTTACCTTGGCGAGGCCGAAGTTTAAATCTAAGATCGTTACTATCGGCTAATTTGAGCTACCTTCAGTACCTCAAATTAGCCATACGCACACAAATACGTTCTGTTTGGAAATGTAAGACGGTAAATACGTTATAGCCAGCTATGATTTGACAGAATTATGCTAAAATTTTAATTTATCAATAAGTTAAAGCTAAAATCAATCGATGATATTAAAGCGAGAAAACATATAGTTAATTTCAAGGCTGAATATTTAGTAGCCCCTAACAGAGGGGAAAAAAAACACAATGTCCGATATTCTAGATGCCAGCTCGGTTTTAGAAGTATTGCGCCCCGTGCAAGACCCCGAACTCCGCAAGAGTTTAGTGGAATTGAACATGATTCGCAATCTCAAGATTGACGACGGTAAGGTGAGTTTTACATTAGTGCTGACAACGCCCGCTTGTCCTTTACGGGAATTCATTGTCGAAGATTGCCAAAAAGCAGTGCGACAGCTAGCAGGAGTAAAGGATGTGCTGGTGAATGTCACCGCAGAA
Organism: Aerosakkonema funiforme FACHB-1375; assembly: GCF_014696265.1. Taxonomy (GTDB): domain Bacteria; phylum Cyanobacteriota; class Cyanobacteriia; order Cyanobacteriales; family Aerosakkonemataceae; genus Aerosakkonema; species Aerosakkonema funiforme_A. The sequence goes on from NZ_JACJPW010000102.1 coordinate 23,626, forward strand.
ACACCACAGCAAAAAGGACTGCCCGATCGCACTGGTATTGCCGGCGTCAAGAATATTTTGGCAGTCTCCAGCGGTAAGGGCGGTGTGGGTAAAAGCACTGTAGCGGTGAATGTGGCGGTGGCTTTGGCTCAATCCGGTGCTAAAGTGGGTCTGATCGATGCGGATATTTACGGCCCCAATACACCGACCATGCTGGGACTGGCAGATGCCAAGGTGACCGTACAACAAACTGCCTCTGGAGAAATTTTAGAGCCAGCTTTTAATCACGGTGTCAAACTGGTTTCGATGGGATTTTTAATCGGTAGAGACCAGCCGGTGATTTGGCGCGGGCCGATGCTCAACGGTATTATCCGCCAGTTTCTCTATCAGGTGCAGTGGGGAGAACTGGATTATTTAATTGTGGATATGCCGCCCGGTACGGGGGATGCACAGCTAACCTTGATTCAGGCTGTACCGATGGCTGGTGCTGTCATTGTGACGACACCCCAAAATGTAGCATTGCTCGATTCTCGCAAAGGCTTAAAAATGTTCCAGCAGATGGGAGTGTCAGTTTTGGGAATAGTAGAAAACATGAGCTATTTTATTCCGCCCGATCTGCCCGATCGCCAGTATGATATTTTTGGCTCTGGTGGAGGCGAGAAAACAGCGGCTGAATTGGGTGTACCGCTGCTGGGGTGCGTGCCTCTGGAAATTTCTTTGCGCCAAGGAGGCGATCGCGGCTTGCCTATTGTTGTCGCCGATCCGAATTCGGCTTCGGCAAAAGCTTTGATGGCAATCGCCCAGCGCATTGCCGGCAAGGTTTCGGTAGCTGCTTTAGCTTAATAACTGGGTGTATGAAATGAAAAGGCGATCGGTTATCGGCGATCGCTAAATTTAAAATTGCAGATGACCGATCGCAAATTCAATTTCACCTAAAATCTAAAACTAAACTCTAAAACTGCCCATTCCCTTTTCCCCATTCACGATTGAGTATCTATGTTGGATTTGTTCAACCCATTTCGCTGGAAAGCAAGGTTTTTACCGTGGCAAGAGATGGACTGGTGGCTTTTTGCCTTGCCTGTAGGGCTGAGCGTTTTTGGCGGTGTGATGATCCGCAGTACAGAATTGAATACCCCCGTTACCGACTGGTGGCAGCACTGGCTTATAACTGGAATCGGTGTGGTAATAATGCTTTTCTTAGCCCGCTGTCGTTACGAAAACCTGATCGATTGGCACTGGTATATTTACGGTGTCACTAACGTTTTGCTAATAGCGGTAATGATCCTGGGCTATAGCGCCAAAGGGGCGCAACGATGGATAAGTATCGGCGGCTTCAATTTCCAACCCTCAGAATTTGCCAAGCTGGGATTGATTATCACTTTGGCTGCACTTTTGCACTCTGAGGGCGCGTCGAATATTTTTTCTGCTCTCAGAGCTTTGGCAGTTACAGCAGTTCCTTGGCTTTTAGTATTCATACAGCCGGACTTGGGCACTTCTTTGGTGTTTGGTGCGATCGTTCTGGGTATGCTTTACTGGGGCAATGCCAATCCCGGCTGGTTGATACTTCTGGTTTCTCCCGTTGTTTCGGCTGTTGTGTTTAATGCCTTTTTGCTCAATCCATATTCGCCGGAATGGATGGCTTGGGCAGTATTAATTACTTGGGCAACTTTGATGAGCTTAATTGCTTGGCGCACTCTGCCCTGGCGGTGGACGATCGCAGGCGCTTTTGCAATTAACATCTTAGGTGGCGAAATCGGACACCTGTTATGGGAAATATTGAAAGAATATCAAAAAAACCGCTTGATTCTATTTTTGAATCCAGAAAAAGACCCATTGGGAGGAGGATACCACCTCATACAATCTCGGATTGCGATCGGTTCCGGACAGGTGTGGGGCAGGGGTCTTCATAACGGCACTCAAACTCAGCTGCACTTTATCCCAGAACAACATACAGATTTTATCTTCTCCGCGATCGGTGAAGAATTGGGATTTGTGGGCTGTATTCTGGTTATGGTAGTGTTCTGGTTAATCTGTCTGCGCTTGATTATTCTTGCTGAGAATGCCAAAGACAATTTTGGTTCCCTGTTGGCGATTGGCGTCTTAGCTATGATCGTGTTTCAGGTCATCGTTAATATAGGTATGACGATCGGCCTAGCACCTGTCACCGGAATTCCCCTCCCTTGGGTCAGTTACGGACGTTCGGCGATGCTCACCAATTTTATTTCCCTCGGTTTGGTAGAATCGGTGTCAACTTACCGACAGCGACTTAGGTTTTAGTAGCAAGGCAATTAGAAGAGGAAAAAATCATGATTTTGCCCGGTTCGGCAGTGCGAGTAAAGAATGGCTCGGATATTTACTACGGCTATCAAGGGCTAGTTCAACGTGTTAGCGATGGCAAAGCAGCCGTTCTTTTTGAAGGTGGAAATTGGGATAAATTGGTAACATTCCGACTTTCAGAATTGGAACTGGTAGATGCTACGGCTGGTCGCAAAAAAGCCAAATAGCTAATCGTTCATTGTTCATTGGGCAATGGCAATTTAACAATGAACAATGGACAATGAACAATGAACAGTAAACTTTTGGTTATGCGTCTTCCCTTACCACAATTTTCACAAAATCAACGTCACCCAGATCACTTTGCAGAAGTAATAGAAACGGGAACAACTGAATTTTTAGGGCAATGTTTGGAACCGGAAACTCTGAATTTTCCAGCTATGCCACCTTTTGGTTGTTGGGTGAGGTCGGTGGATGAAGAATCGAGCAATCAGATCTATGCTGTGGTTTATCATGCCACGACGATGCCGATCGACACAATTCATCGGGCTAGAGCTCTGGGAATGACGATCGAGGAGTTGCGCGAGGAACAACCCCAGATTTTTGCGATGCTCAAAACGGAATTTCGAGCTGCTATTGTGGGGTATCGCTCGCCATCGAGGGGAACCCCCGTCATTTACCAGCATTTACCGCCTCGTCCGCCGCAAATTCATCAAGCGGTTTATCGTTGTAACGATGAAGAAGTAATCAACTTTAGCGAGAAGTTAGATTTTTTGCGGACGCTGTTGCAGATAAACAATGCACCAGTGGATGCGCTGTGTGCAGCCGCTATGCGGGAAATTTATCAACTCAGAAAGGCCGATCGCACCTGGTTAGTCAACGCAGGCAGAAATTTAAGCGTATTGCTTAGGGATGACTACGATCGCTTGAGAGTAATTTTAAGCCAAATCCACCCTTAGAGAGTTTTGAATTTTGGGTTTTGAGTTTTCAGTAGATAGGAGTTGTCTTTATTGGAAGTCAACTCTCAAAGCTGAGAACTTTCGCTTTTGGTAGCTATGGAATCAGTTATAGAAACTCTCCACGAACCGATCGTACCGTTTGCTATTTTATTGGTAGTCATCTTGACCGTACCCGCTATATTCGAGAAACTGCGGTTGCCGGGATTGGTGGGTTTGTTGGTCGCGGGGGTAATCCTCGGCCCTAACGCTTTGAATCTACTTCAAACTAAAATGCCGACAATGCAACTGCTGTCGGACATTGGGTTAATTTACCTGATGTTTGTGGCGGGATTGGAAGTAGACATGGAACAATTCCGCAAAACCAAGCATCGATCGGCAGGTTTCGGTACTTTTACTTTCCTGGTACCCCTGATTGTCGGAACGATCGTCGGGCGTGTGTTCGGCTTTGGCTGGAACGCTTCGATTTTGATCGGTTCCTTGTTTGCTTCTCATACCCTGTTAGCTTATCCGATCGTCAGCCGTCTGGGAGTGGTGGGAAACGAAGCCGTTACAGTCACCATTGGCGCTACTATTTTTACCGATATTGGCGCTCTACTGGTTTTGGCAGTTTGTATCGGCATTCATGCGGGTAACTTTACTGTTATCAAATTCATCACCCTGTTAGGTTCGCTGATTGTCTACTCTGCCATTGTGCTGTTCGGCTTTGATTGGGCGGGGAAAGAATTTTTTCGTCGCACTGGCGATGATGAAGGCAACCAATTTTTGTTTGTACTTCTAGCGGTTTTTTTGGCAGCATTGGGAGCTCAGTTAATTGGGGTAGAGAAAATAGTCGGTGCTTTCTTGGCTGGTTTGGCAGTTAACGATGTCCTGGGCGGTGGGCCAGTCAAAGAAAAGGTGATTTTTGTCGGTAGTGTCTTGTTTATTCCCATATTTTTTGTGGATATGGGATTGCTAATCGATATTCCAGGTTTTATTAAAAGTTTGGCATCGATTTGGCTGACGCTGGCGATTGTGGTCGGTTTAATTGCCAGTAAATTTTTGGCGGCTTTGTTTGCCAAACTGGTTTATCGTTACAACTGGCAGGAAATGCTGACCATGTGGTCGCTTTCCCTACCCCAAGTGGCAGCAACTTTGGCAGCGACGTTGGTAGGGTATCGCGCTGGATTGCTGACTGAAGGTGTTTTAAATAGCGTTCTGGTTTTGATGCTGGTGACGGCTACGCTAGGCCCACTGATTACGAGTCGGGTGGCGGTAGGATTAAGGTTACCGGAAACTAATTTGGATATCTATACAAGTTCTGAGGATGAAAGCTTTTTAAAGGCAGAGGCATCGCGTTTTACGGTGGTGGTGCCAGTTTACAATCCTCAAACTGAGCGCTTTTTGATTGAAATGGCGGCGTTATTGGCGCGGCACGAAGGGGGTAGGATTGTACCGTTAGCGATCGCGAAGGCTCACGTGCATATGGATGCCCCGGAACTGGAGATGGCTCACGATCGCGGCGATATGCTTCTGGAGAACGCTTTGCAGCTAAGTCGAGAACTGGGTGTAGAAGCGAAACCGCTGCTGCGAATTGATGATAGCGTTCCCCAAGGAATTAGCCGTGCGAGTCGGGAACAAAATGCCAATTTGATTGTGATGGGTTGGGGTCAACGAACTGGGTTTCGGGCTCGCTTGTTTGGTAATGTAATTGATAGCGTGCTGTGGGCGGCTCACTGTCCGGTGGCTGTAACGCGGTTCCTAGATTCGCCCACGCAGGTAAAGCGGATTTTAGTACCGATCGAAAATTTAACATCTCAGGCTTTACAACCTGTGCGGTTTGCCAAAGTTCTGGCCCAGGCAAATCAGGCACAGGTGACGCTACTGCACGTAAGCGATCGCAGAACTACACCGACACAACGTGCTTGGGATGAGTCCCAATTGGCTTTACTCGCCGCCAAAGTGGTGCCCCAAAATAACTTTGTAATTCAAGTGCTTCCCCAAGAGGATGTGGCAAGAGCAATACTGAATGCTGCTAAGTCTTGCGATTTGGTGATTTTGCGATCGAAACGGCAGCGAACTGCTGGGGGATTGGCGATTAGCGATGTGACGACTCAGCTGGTACACCAATTGACTTGTTCTTTAGTAACTGGAGTTTAGACTATCGCACCGCAGGTGCGATGTCTAAACTCCTAAGAGTAAAGTTTTACTGACGCGATCGACTCGATAGATAAAAGTTGAGCAAAGCTGAAGTACAAGTGTACTAATGACACAGGTACTCCAGTCTGGTAGAAGCTAAAAGTTGTACCACCAACTAGCATCTACATAATGATTAAAGCTGACAAACTAAAAGCTTTTCGTCAAGCCGCTTATGAACATTTAACCAAAGCCAAGGATGCTACATTTGAACTGACAGATGCTATCCTGTTCACCCGTCATGCTCAGTGTCTAGCAGATCTATCATTATCACCAGTGTTTCGACGGTCTTGGCCAAGTGTCTATGAGGCTCTACAAGATTGTAGGCCACAGCGTAACAAGCTGATGCGTCTTTACATCGAACAGATGCCAACAGATGTACGCCCAATATTAGCAGGTGACCACACAGTTTGGCCCAGAGAAGATGCACAAACACTACAAGAAAGAACAGTTGAACACCAAGCAACTGCTGTGAATGGGAATCGACCGATTACCATCGGTCAGGGATACAGTACCATTGCGTGGATACCAGAAGATTCCGGTAGTTGGGCAATACCATTAAGACACGAACGAATTACCAGCTGGGAAAATCCGATCAATAAAGCCGTATGGCAGCTAAAACAGGTGTGTAAATACTTACCCACTAGGCCGATTTCTTTGTGGGATAGCGAATATGGATGCGCCCCTTTCATACTTAAGACGGCTAATATTCCAGCAGACAAATTAATTCGTCTGCGTTCTAATCTATGTTTATGGACTGCGCCGCCAAGTTATTGTGGGAAAGGACGTCCTCGCCTACATGGAAATAAGTTTAAACTGAATGATTCCACCACTTGGACGCCAGCAATTGAAAGTGTAGAAGTAGCTCACCCTCAATTGGGACAACTACGAATTAGTTTATGGCAAGACTTACATTTCC
>NZ_JACJPW010000103.1 GCF_014696265.1 Aerosakkonema funiforme FACHB-1375
TCGTTTATGGAGTTCATTTGTACTAATCGTGACGATGCACGCTCGCACTCCTGCAAGTGCCTTAACAAAAGTTCATACAGTGTCGATTACTTTTGTCCGACTACTTAGATATCACTACGCATCTCGCTAATTTCACTGCGAAATCCTTACGCTGGCGTGATACTTTTAAATGCGATCTACCTAAACGGTTAATAGCTTTTTTCCTGTTATTTGAGCCTTTAACTTTCTTAGAAACTCGACGTTGTAATCTTTTTAACCGTTTTTCAGACTTCCTCAAGTGTCTGGGATTATTAACTTTTGACCCGTTACTATCAGTATAGAAATGGGTTAAGCCCACGTCTAAACCTATCGTTTTACCCGTAGGTTCTAATGTTTTTTTAACGTCTACCTGAAGACAAAACTGGCAATAATAACCATCGGCTCTTTTAACCAATCTTACTCTTTGAATTTGCTCGATTTGGTAAAAGTGCAAGTCGTAGGTTCCAATTAACTTGAAAGTGCCAATCTTGTTTTTATCGGTAAAACTTATTTTTTTTCTATCCTCTGATAGTTTCCATCCTGATTTTTTGTACTCTACAGAACGTTGATTTTTCTTAAATCGCGGCCAGCCTTTTTTCCCTTTGACCTTCTTTTTACGGTTGTCAAAAAATCTAGCAATTCCTGACCAACAACGTTCTGCGGATGCTTGTCTAGCTGTCGAGTTGAGTCGCTCGGCAAAAGGGAATTTTTTAGCTAACACAGCAGTGTATTTGTTTAGGTCGTATTTATCCACACCAATGTTATCCATCCAATACCTTAAACATTTGTTACGGATGAATTGGGAGGTGCGGATAGCTTCATCCACCGCTTTGTACTGCCAATATGAGCCTTTTACTTTGAACTCGTAGACTATCATGGCTTATCGACCTATCAGCATTTATATGCTAGCATAGTTAGCACAAAATATCGTTGCTTTGCTTTTATTATTTGGTCGCAATTCATCTCCCGTTAATCCTACCGATGTAACGGGAGTCTTCTTGCTCCATTTAGATAACAGGGGCGATCGCGCAACCTACACAAGCAGACTTTCGCGAAAGGTAGACAAATCATGCGATTTCTTAAATCTCGCTTACTCTGGACGACAGCAACTGCATTTGTTTTATTTAATACCGTAGAAATTCAGCTGCCTTCGAGTCAGCAAACAACATGGTTAAATATTGAGCAAGAAGCTTACGCCAGAAGAAGTGGCGGACGCAGCGGCGGCGGTTCTTTCAGTCGCCCTTCCAGATCTTCCGGCGGTTCTTCTTCTCCCTCCAGAAGCAATAATAGTGGCGGTTCGTCTGGCGGTAGCTATTACCACTCTACTCCCGTCTACGGTGGTGGTTACAGGTCGGGTGGAATTTATTTCTATTCGGGATGGGGATGGTTTTTTCCTTCTATGTTTGGATTAATTGTGCTAACTGCTGTGCTGCTGATAGTTGTCAGCGCCTTTAAGAAAACCAGCAGTAATTATGTTGAAAGTACTGATGAAGTTATCCCAACTGGTAATAAAGAATTAGACAACAATATTGTTACTATCAGCAAAATTCAAGTGGGATTGCTGGCGCAAGCGCGTGCGATTCAAAAAGAATTATCAGAATTAAGTCTCAAGATCGATACTGGTACGTCAGAAGGATTATTAGAATTGTTGCAAGAATCTGTTTTGGCGCTGTTGCGATCGCCTGAAAACTGGACGCACGTATCAGCTACTTCCAAAACAGTCCGCAACCGCGAGTCAGCGCAGGAAATTTTTAATAAGTTTTCGATTGAAGAACGTACTAAATTTAGTTCGGAAACTCTTACTAACGTAGAGGGAAAAGTCCGCCAAAAAGAGGTAAATCCGAATCCAGATGCAGAACCGGGCTCGTATATTGTGGTAACGTTGCTAATTGGCACGGAGAACGATCGCCCGATGTTTGGAAATGTCTACTCATCTCAAGAATTGAAAGAAGCCCTAGAGAGTATTGGTTCTATCGCACCGGAATATCTGACGGTGTTTGAACTGCTTTGGACTCCTCAATCGGAAACAGAAAGCCTGACTTACGACGAGCTCTTGACTGAGTATACCAATTTGATGCAAATTGCTTAAGTGGTCATTAGCGATCGGTCATGGGCAAAAGTGACTGATAACTAATGGCCGATCGCAAATAACAAAGGAAAAAACAATGAACATCAGAATTGGCAATGGCTATGATATCCACCGACTGATTGAGGGGCGTCGTTTGATTTTGGGAGGTGTAGAAATTGCCCACGAATTAGGTTTGCTGGGGCATAGCGATGCGGATGTGCTGACTCACGCAATTATGGATGCGATGCTGGGGGCGCTGAGTTTGGGGGATATCGGTCATTATTTTCCGCCCACAGATGAGAAATGGGCTGGCGCTGATAGTTTGATGTTGCTGAGTCAGGTGAATCAATTAGTGTTAGATAAAGGTTGGCAGATCGGCAATATTGACTCGGTAGTGGTGGCGGAACGTCCGAAACTGAAACCTTATATTACCAAAATGCGCGATCGTCTCGCCAGCGTTCTCAACTTAGACTGCGATCGCATCGGAATCAAAGCTACCACAAACGAAAAATTAGGGCCAGTCGGTAGGGAAGAAGGAATTGCAGCTTATGCTGTTGTTTTGCTGACTCAAGGATGAATTATGAACGCCGAACAATTGGAAAAAACTGTATATCGCATCAAACCGGAAGTTGTCATTTTGGACGATGACGATCGCATAATTTTGTTGGTGAAAGCCAAAGGAAATAGAGAAATATACGGTAATGTTTCCGAAGCGATTTCGTGGCTAAAAGCTGGCAATGGGGCAATTCCATTCGTCATGTTTATTGACATCGAAAACATCCAAATCTTCAAATGGGAAAGTGGTAACTCGTCGGAACCAGTTTGTATACTCAATACTGCGGAAGTGCTTAGCCCTTACGGTCTGGAAGTAAGCGATAAATGGATATCTGGGGATTACCTTGGTAGTACAGCCCAATCGTGGTTGAACGACTTAGGCTATCATTGGAAGTCACCTACTCCCCCAGCAGAAGAACAGATAGCAGCCATAGGGTTGTTGTCGTTGCTTAAAAATGGCACAGCTCAACCTGAAGTTGAAATCAGGATTGATAGCAAGTTGCGATACATCGTTTTGAAATATTTCTTCGCAAGTCCAGATGATTTTTAATTAGCATGATACTTTACGTCGAAACTAATTTCCCGATGAGTATTGCGACAGGACGCGACCCCGAAGCAAGCACTTTGTTACTAAGTACGCCAGCATCAGTTCGTCTGGTAATACCAAGCGTTTGCTATATGGAAGCTTTGTCAGCTTTGGACGCAGATTTAAAGGCACGCAGACGTTTTAATAACGAATTGGATATTCGGCTGAGCGATGCACGCCGAAATTTGTCTTCGCAATACGCTCGCTCTCTCGGTTTCCATTTAGAACAAGCTCGCATTGAGAATAAGAAATTGACAGATGAAGTCAAAGAAAGTTTGTTTGAGGCGTTAACCCAACTGGCAAGAAAAGCAGAGTCGATCGCGCTAAGTGGTGAAACTTTACAAGCAAGTTTGAGACAAAATATCGCTGAAGATCCTACAGACGATTTGATTCTGCAATGTATCCTTGACCATGCACGCTTGTATCCCGCCGAAGTAAAAGTGTTTCTCAGTGGCAATAGCAACGACTTTGATACGCAGTCAGTGCGCGAGGCTTTACGCAATGCTGGTGTAGAAAATTATTTCAACCGCACGCAAAATTTTCTAAATTGGCTACAGTTACAGTAAGGTTTGCAATCTGCCTATAGAGAAAATAATTATGAAATGTCCAATTACTACATATAATCGGCGACGTTGGTTGGCAATTTTGTTAGCTGGACTGAGTGCGATCGCCCTCACAAGCTGTAACCCAAATCAGTTCAAAAGTCAAGCCGCACAATTACCGCAATTAGTTGCCAGTATTTTAACATCTCCGAAAACCTTCAACTATGCGCTCAATCAAACTGCGCCAAGTGTTTTTAGTTTTATTTACGAGGGGCTGATTAGCGAGAACGGCGTCACCGGAAAAATTGAGCCAGCGCTAGCTGAATCTTGGCAAATTTCGGCAGACAAGCTGCGGATTGTTTTTACCCTGCGCCAGGGTTTGAAGTGGTCAGATGGCGAACCGCTAACGGTAGACGACGTTGTTTTTACTTACAACGATATTTACCTGAACGAAAAGATTTCTACTGACATCAGAGACACACTCAAGATAGGAGAGAAAGGTGCATTACCTAAAGTGAAAAAACTTGACGATCGTCGAGTGGAATTTAGTATACCGGAACCATTTGCTCCTTTCTTACGTAGCACCGGATTAGCAATTTTACCAGCTCATAGCTTAAGAGAATCTGTCAAATCTCTTGACTCGCAAGGCAAGCCTAAATTTATCTCGATGTGGGGGATAGATACAGATCCGAAAAAAATTATTGTTAACGGCCCTTATCGGATGTCTATCTATCAGGCTGGGGAGCGAGTTATCTTTGAGCGCAACCCCTACTACTGGCGCAAAGATGCAGAAGGAAATCGCTTGCCCTATATCGATCGCTTCATCTGGCAAATAGTGGAAAACGTCGATACCCAATTAATCCAATTTCGCTCTGGGGGATTGGATATGCTGGGGGTATCTCCCCTCAACTTTTCCTTACTCAAACGGGAAGAAAAGCGGGGTAACTTTACGATCTACAACGGTGGGCAATCATCCGGCACGAGTTTTATTTGCTTTAATCTCAATAAAGGTAAAAGAAATGGAAAGCCACTTATAGACCCGATGAAATCTCGCTGGTTTAATACAGTGGGGTTTAGGCAGGCAGTTGCCTATGGGATCGATCGCCAAACTATGATTAACAACTTATTTCGCGGTCTTGCCGAAACCCAAAATTCCCCCATTTCCGTGCAAAGTCCCTACTACCTTTCTCCTCAAGAGGGTTTAAAAGTCTACGATTACAATCCAGAAAAAGCTAAAAAATTGTTGTTGGGAGCGGGATTCAAATATAACAATAAAGGTCAATTAATCGACGCCGATGGTAACCGAGTTCGCTTCACATTGCTTACCAATACAGGCAGCAGAACGGCTGAGGCAATAGTATCCCAAACCAAACAAGATTTAAGTAAAATAGGAATACAAGTAGATGTCAGCCTGATTGAATTTAATGCCTTAGTAGATAAGTTTCACAACACTTTTGATTGGGAAGCTTATTTTGGTGGTATTACGGGAGGAATTGAGCCCAATGATGGGGCAAATATTTGGCTTCCGTCAGGGGGATTGCATAGATTCAATCAAGCCCCCGCACCGGATGAAATTCCGATCGTAGGTCGAGAAATAGCCGATTGGGAAGCAGAAATCGGTCGCCTTTACATCCAAGGAGCAAAAGAGTTAGACGAAGCCAAGCGCAAAGTTATCTATGCTGAAACGCAACGTATAAGTCAAGAGTATTTGCCTTTTATTTACTTAGTTAATCCGCTTTCTCTGGCGGCTGTACGGAATGAGATAGAAGGTGTGAATTTCTCCGGATTGGGTGGCTTACTCTGGAACATTGCCGAACTCAAAATTAATAAAAATAGCCCCAGAGATTCTCAAAAGTATCCTGAGTAGAAGATACTAGGGCTGATTATCTAAAGAAACTAGCGTGACATAACAATATGCTCTTAACTAAGATTTTTTCCCCTATTACTCGCTGTCGTTGGTTTGTAGTTTTGATGGCGGCGATTGTAGCCATATCGCTTACCAGTTGCAATCCAGCCAAATTTAAAAAAGATGGCGATCGCGTCTCTCAGCTAGTCGTCCGCCTCTCCACCGAACCAAAAACATTTAACTACGCCCTCAGCCAAGAATCACCTAATGTTTTTAATTTCATTTATGAGGGTATGATTGCTGAAAATGGCAAAACTGGAGAAATTGAGCCAGGTCTAGCTGAATCTTGGGAAATTTCGCCGGATTCTAAGCAGATAATCTTTACATTGCGAGCAGGATTGAAATGGTCTGATGGGCAACCGTTAACGGCTGATGATGTTATTTTTACCTTCAATGACATCTATTTAAACGAGAAAATTCCCACAGACACCAGAGATGGTCTGCGAATTGGCCAAAGTCGCGCCTTGCCCACTGTAAAGAAATTAGACGATCGCCGTATAGAATTCACTGTACCGGAACCATTTGCCCCCTTACTTAGAGCCGCTGGAGGAGCGGCAATTTTACCAAAACACGCCCTAGAAGAATTCATAAAAACTAAAGACAAAGATGGTAAACCTCGCTTTCTATCAACTTGGGGAACCGATACAGATCCTCAAAAAATTGTTAGCAACGGCCCCTACAAACTAGAAAGCTACCAAGCTACTCAGCGCGTCACTTTTCGTCGCAATCCCTATTACTGGAGACGTGACGAACAGGGAAATTCCCAACCATATATCGAGCGGATTGTCTGGCAAATTGTCGAGCAAAGCGATACAGCTTTAATACAATTCCGCTCCGGACAATTGGATATTATCGAAATTAGGCCCTCAAGTTTTCAGTTATTAAAGCGGGAGGAAAAGCGAGGAAACTTTAGCATCCAAAATGCTGGGCCGGACACTGGCACAATTTTTATTTCTTTCAATCTCAACAAAGGAAAAAGAAACGGCAAACCTCTGGTAAACCCGATCAAATCTCGCTGGTTCAATACAGTTGCGTTTAGACAGGCAGTTGCCTATGGGATCGATCGCCAAACCATGATCAACAACATATATCGGGGTTTGGGCGAACCGCAAAACTCACCCATTTCCGTGCAAAGTCCCTACTACCTTACTCCTCAAGAAGGGCTCCCAACCTACGACTACAATCCCGAAAAAGCCAAGCAATTACTATTAGGAGCGGGATTCAAATATAACAACAAAAACCAGCTGTTAGATGCTGATGGTAACCGGGTGCGCTTCTCGCTGCTATCGCCTGCTACTGGCGGTAGGGATAGCATAGGTTCCCAAATTAAGGGAGATTTAGAAAAAATCGGCATTCAAGTCGATTTGACTCCCCTTGATTTCGGCGCACTTGTAGACAAACTTTCCAACACCCTCGATTGGGAATGCCATTTACTTGCTTTTACCGGAAGTACCGAACCGCACAGCGGTTTTAATATCTGGTCTCCTGACGGGGGATTGCACAGTTTTAACCAAAAACCTCAATCGGGACAAACACCTATAGAAGGACGGGAAATTAGCGATTGGGAGAAAAAAATCGGCGATCTTTACATTCAGGCAGCACGAGAATTAGATGAAGCCAAACGCAAAGCTATTTATGGGGAAACTCAAAAGTTAGCGCAAGAATATCTGCCGTTTATTCATTTAGTTAACCCGCTGGCTTTGGCGGCAGTTCGCAATAATATTCAAGGTGTAAAATATTCGGCTCTGGGAGATTACCGTTGGAATGTATACGAATTCAAAACAATTGAAAATTAATCATTTTGCAGTTCATCGTTAATAATTAGAGGTGATTAGCAATGAGGCGCTGGGTTGTTGTTCAAATTACGCTGATTTTGGCGATCGCACTCACTGGTTGCAACCCAGCCCAACTCGTAAATACTGCCCCTGTTTCCCAGTTAGTTATCGCCATTCTCAGCGAACCCAAGACTTTTAACCCGGCATTAGTCCTGGCATCGCCTAATATTCTCAGCCTCACCTATGAAGGTTTAATTGCCGAAAACGGACGCGGTGAAATCATACCTGCCCTTGCCGAATTTTGGCAAATTTCCGAAGACAAAAAGCGAATTATTTTTACTTTACGGGGGGGATTGAAGTGGTCAGATGGGCAACCGCTCACGGCAGATGATGTTATTTTCACATATAAAGATGTCTACCTCAACGAAGCACTTCCTATTGGTGTAATAGATATTTTCCGCATTGGCGATCGACTAACTTTACCCAGCGTTCGCCAACTAGACGATCGCCGAATTGAATTTACGACAAGCGAGCCTTTTGCGCCCTTCCTTCGTGCCACAGGCTTGCCAATTTTACCGCGTCATACTTTGCAGTCAGCAGTACAAACAAAAGACAAAGAAGGAAATTTCCAACTGTTGAGAACTTGGGACAACAGCACTCCACCAGAACAAATTATTGTTAATGGCCCTTATCGTTTAGAGAAGTATAACACTAGCGGCGAACGGCTGATATTTCGCCGCAATCCCTACTATTGGCGCAAAGATGCCCAAGGCAAACAACAGCCTTATATTGAGCGAATAATTTGGCAAATAGTTACATCTACCGATACATCTTTGCTACAGTTTCGTTCCGGGGGATTAGATGCCATTAATGTGCAACCGGATTATTTTTCTTTGCTCAAACGAGCGGAAAAACAAGGAGATTTTACCATTTATAATGGTGGTTCTGCATACAGCGACACATTTATCAGTTTTAATCTCAATCAAGGACGCCGAAACGGACGCCCCCTAGTTGACCCGATTAAGTCTCGCTGGTTTAATAAAGTGGAGTTTAGACAAGCGGTTGCTTATGCGATCGATCGTCAGCGAATGATTAACAATATTTTTCAGGGACTGGGTGAGATGCAAAATTCATCTATTTCCGTGCAAAGTCCCTATTATCTTTCGCCTGAAGCTGGATTAAAAGTCTACAATTACAATCCCGAACAAGCCAAACAATTACTTTTACGAGCCCAATTCAAATACAATCATAAAGGCGAACTGCTGGATGCTGAAGGCAACCGAGTTCGCTTCACCTTAATTACCAATGCGGGAAATAAAATTCGGTCAGCAATGGCAGTCCACATAAAGCAAGACTTGAGCAAAATCGGCATTCAAGTAGATCTAAACCTAATAGATTTTAGTGTTTTGGGAGAAAAGTTGGGTAGCTCCTTGGATTGGGATTGTTATTTATTGGGTTTTGGTGGTGCGATCGAACCGAATGACGGATTTAATATTTGGTCTTTGTCTGGTGCATCCCACACATTCAATCTACAACCTCAAACAGGACAAACTCCCATCACAGGGAGAGAAGTAGCAGAATGGGAACAAAAAATTGCCAATCTCTACATTCAAGGCGCAACGGAGTTAGATGAAACGAAACGCCAAGAAATTTATGCAGAAACTCAACGCCTTACCCAAGAATACTTACCATTTATTTACTTGGTAAACCCGCTGGCGATGGCGGCAATACGCAATAAAATTAAAAATGTAAAATACTCAGCCATAGGAGGAGCTTTCTGGAATATTTACGAGCTGATAGTCAAATAAAATGTAGTGTAAATCAACTAAGTCATCAATCTAAAATTTAAAAGCAAAATGATTTCTGCTATCTCCTCTAATTTCCGTCGTTGCCTCTCAGCTTTACTGGTGCTAATTCTAGCCTTAACTTGTCAGTTTGCCCTGACTGGCTGTCGGGTCGCGCAGTTCAAAACAAAATCTGCACAAGTCTCGCAACTGGTACTGACTGCCCTTACCGACCCCAAAACTTTTAATCCCGCACTCAATCAAGAATTTCCCAACATTTTTCTGTTTGCTTTTGATAGGTTGACTACAGAAAATGGCGTCACGGGTGAAGTAGAACCAGCTTTAGCTGAATTCTGGGAAATTTCTCAGGACAAAAAGCGAGTAGTGTTTACCCTGCGGGAGGGATTGCAATGGTCGGATGGGCAACCGCTGACAGCAGATGATGTCGTTTTCACCTTTGAAGATGTCATTTTTAACAAACAAATTCCTACTGATTTTAAAGATAGCTTTAAAATCGGTGCCAGCGGGGCTTTTCCAAAAGTTCGTAAAATCAGTAATCGCCAAGTAGAATTCATTTTGCCAGAGCCTTTTGCCCCTCTTTTGCGAGCAGTTGCAGGGCCAGAAGGTGTGTCGATTTTGCCCAAACATATTTTACAAGCATCTGTACAAACTAAAGGTTCAGACGGAAATCCTCGGTTTATATCTACTTGGGGAACGGATACCGACCCAACTAAAATTGTGGTAAATGGGCCATATCAACTGGAAAGTTTATCTCCCGGTCAACGGTTGGTATTTCGCCGCAATCCCTACTATTGGCGCAAAGACGAACAAGGCAACCAAATGCCTTACATTGAAAGGATTATTTGGCAGTTTATTGAAAATACAGACACCCAGTTGCTGGCGTTTCGTTCTGGCGATTTAGATGTCATGGGTGATGTGCGTCCGTTACGTCCGGAATATTATTCTTTGTTGAAGAAGCAAGAAAAGCAAGGTAAATTTAAAGTTTATAACGGTGGCCCTTGGTCTGGCACGACTTACATTACTTTTAATCTGAGTAAGGCGAGGGATAAAAATAATCGTCCGTTTGTCGATCCAATTAAGTCTCGCTGGTTTAATAATTTGGCATTTCGGCAGGCAGTTGCTTATGCGATCGATCGCCAAAAAATGCGCGACAATATCTTTCGGGGAATTGGCGAATTGCAAAATTCACCGATTTCCGTACAAAGTCCCTACTACCTCAAAGATGGATTAAAAGTTTACAATCACAATCCAGAAAAAGCAAAACAACTATTGATATCTGCGGGTTTTAAGTATAACGATCGCGGAGAACTTCTCGATGCTGATGGCCATCGCGTGCGCTTTACATTCCTGACTAATTCCGGCAACAAAATTCGCGAAGCAATTGGCGCTCAAATCAAAGATGACCTTAGCAAAATCGGCATTCAAATTGACTTTACCCCTATTAATTTTAACACGCTAATCGATAAAATTAATACTTCGCGAGATTGGGAAGCGCACATGATCGGATTTACAGGTGGAATCGATCCGCACGGTTTAACAAATCTGTGGACTAGCAGAGGAGGTTCCCACACATTCAACTTAGCACCTCAACCCGGTCAACCTCCTATTAAAGGCTGGCAACCGCTGGACTGGGAGTTAGAGATCGATCGCCTTTTCGCAGCAGGAGCGAGAGAATTTGACGAAACCAAACGCCAAGCGATTTATGCAGAATTTCAGCGCATTGTACAAGAACAGTTACCTGTGATTCATTTAGTTAATGAAACTGCTTTGATGGCAGTGCGAGATCGCGTCCAAGGAGTCAAATACACTGGCTTACCCAGTTGGGGATTGTGGAATATTCAAGAACTTAAAATTGTCAACAAATAAAAGGCTTTTGAGACTCCCCGCGATAAATCGATGCTTATTCTCGATTCGCGGAGAGTCCTTGTCTAGACTCAGTAATGAGTCTAGAGGTTTTTTGGTAATCTTTATGTTATAGTGAATGGTGTTTATCGTTCATTTTCATTGCTTGTAGCTAATTCAATCAACTATAAGCAATCAACAACGAACCATGAACAATAGATATCTCCAGAAAAAACTCTCAAAAGCAGGCAAGATGCCTACCACACAATAATTTTTGGAAATGTCTAATGAACAATGAACGACGGATAGAAAAAAACACCCATGAAGAGAACTATAGATTGGAAGCAAACTTTCTGGATTACCGCCGGTTTATTACCTTCGATTCTGATTAGCATAGGCCCAGTAGTTGCTGTTGTTGGCACACCTTCCATACTGATCTGGACGCTATCAACTTTAATCGGTTTCGCGCAGCTATTTTTATACGCAGAACTGGCTGCTATCTTTCCCAACAAAACAGGAGGTGCTGCTGTCTACGCTGCTGTCGCATGGCTTCGCTACGGCAAAATTTTTGCGCCGATCAATGTTTGGTGCTACTGGATAACTTGGTCTTCAGCACTCGCAGTTACAGCAGCTTTGGCGGGAAATTATATTGTTAATGGTTTTTTTGCAGGTACGCCATTAGCAAATTTCTCGATTACCCTGCTTGACCTTTCTGCAATCTTGCCAGGAATTAAGTTCAAACTTGATGCCATAATTCTGTGCAGTGCAGCAATTATGCTAGTCGCTTTTTATTT
This sequence comes from Aerosakkonema funiforme FACHB-1375, assembly GCF_014696265.1. GTDB lineage: Bacteria > Cyanobacteriota > Cyanobacteriia > Cyanobacteriales > Aerosakkonemataceae > Aerosakkonema > Aerosakkonema funiforme_A. Next base: position 11,892 of record NZ_JACJPW010000103.1, read on the forward strand.
GCAGCATCGCGGACTTCTCCAAACGGCAAGGATACAGTTTGCGTTGGCGCTTCTATCTATAATTCCATTATTTTTGTTGACGATCGTACCTTTGTTGACTGGAAAGATCGATCTAACTCACTTCACACCTTTCATCCCCAAAGATACAACCAGTTGGTCTAGTGCAGCTGCGTTCACCTTGTTGATGGGGGGGATGTTTATGGCAGGCTACATTACCTACGGCGCTGAAATTGCAGTTTGTTATGTCAGCGAATTTAAAGACCCTGCTAGGGATGGCATCCGAGCTATTATCTTAATCGGGGTGACAGCGGCTGTAAGCTTTGTGATTTTCCCTTTCACTTTCTTGGGCGCGTTGGGGATGGAAAATGTTACAGATCCAGCTTTTGCAGCGGGAGATCCCCAAGCAGCAGTCGTCAAACTAGCAGCGATCGCATTTGGAACTGGGTCTGGTAAATTGCTAACGCTGATGCTGATCTTAGCTATGGTACTCGGTATCGTCACAGCAATGTCCAGCAGTTCCAGAACTTTATACCAAGCAGCAGTAGATGGTTTGTTCCCCAAATTTTTGGGTACGCTAAATCATCACGGTGTTCCAGTTGCAGCAATGTGGGCAGACCTCATTTTTAACTTGGTTTTGCTAACTTTAGGAAATCCTATTTTTGTGGTCGCTGCTTGCAGTGTGGCGTACTTTATCTGCATCTGTATGGATTTAAATGCTGTCTGGATGCTGCGACAACAACGGCCAAGTCAACCTCGGAGTTTCCGCGCACCGGATTGGCTTGTTTATGGGGGAATACCAGTTCTCACTGTACTCAATCTATCATTCATGTTTTTTGGCGCTAATGTTTTCGATCCGAATGCTTTGTGGTATGGCTTGGGAGCAATATTATTCATTTTTCCCATTTTCTTCTACAGGCACTATCTAGTTGATAAAGGTGTCTGGCCGGAATCAGCCCAAAAGCATTTTGATATTAGTGAATAGGGAGAGGGGAAAGGGAGAGCGGGGGAGTGGGGGAGTGGGGGAGTGGGAGAGAGAGAAAATTAATCTCTTTCCTCTTCCCATACCCCCAGTCCCTTTTTTTTGACTTTTGACTTTTGACTTTTGACTTTTGACTTTTGACTTTTGACTTTTGACTTATTTATTTTTACCTTCTGCTGGGGGATCTTTTTCTGATGATTCCACTTCGTCTTCGGGCTTACTTATCTCTTGTTTAAAACCGCGCAAAGTTTTAGCTAAAGCGGTGCCCATTTCCGGAATTTTCTTGGGGCCGAAAATTATAATTGCAACTATGGTAATAACGCCGAGTTCTGGCAATCCTAAACCAAACATATCAATCTCCTGTGAATTAATGGGAATGGGGAATGGGGAATGGGAGATGCTTACTGTACAAGCCTTTGGGCAAAAACATCAGTTTTAGTTATCATATGGAGTGGGCTGACATCATTGGTGGCATCATTATTTTATGGTTGAACGTGCAGAAAGTATTTTTTCTCCCTGCCTCTCTGTTAAAATTTTAAAAAAAATAAAAATGCCAGAAACCCTCAGACCTTCTCTTCGCGAACAACAACACCCCCTGATTCGCCAGCTCGCCGACTGCATCGAGTCCACCTGGAAGCAATATCTGGACTTGGAACCGTACCACCTACCAGCTGAGTTGGGATATGTGGAAGGGCGACTGGAGGGAGAAAAGCTCACTATTGAAAATCGCTGCTATCAAACGCCGCAATTCCGCAAAATGCACTTGGAATTGGCCAAAGTAGGTGCAAATTTGGATATATTGCATTGCGTGATGTTTCCCCGTCCGGAATACCCGTTGCCTATGTTTGGCACGGACTTGGTGGGAGGTAGGGGACAAATTAGTGCGGCGATCGCAGATTTGTCTGCCACGAGTCCCGATCGCAGTTTATCACCAGAATACAAAAATGCCCTCGCCGCCTTACCCGATGTAAACTTTTCTCAGCCCCGCGAGCTGCCAGAGTGGGGCGATATTTTTTCCGAATTCTGCTTGTTTATCAGACCCGGTAATGTGGAGGAAGAAGCTTTGTTTCTACAACGGGTGCAGGCATTTTTAGAGATTCACTGTCAGCAGGCGCGACGCCAATCCCCCGTATCTTCCGATGAAGAACGCGATCGCATCCTCGCCGGACAACGCTATTATTGCACCAAGCAGCAAAAAAATGATAAAACTCGACGGGTGCTGGAAAAAGCCTTTGGCTGCGAATGGGCCGAAAATTACATGACCGCAGTTTTATTCGATTATCTTTAACTGCATCACCTATCTGGAGGAAGTGCGATCGGCTCTGTAAAGATTACTTTGAAAGATGGGATTGGGGCAGGGGTCATGGGTAATGACATAGGAGGTTAAACCTATCTATGTAAAATCTCGTGTTTATCTCTGGTTAAAAATACCTAAAACTTGCATTTCGATCTGCTTCAAAAGCTCAGTGGTGTCCCCTACCAAAACAGTCCGATATTAGATGTGTCAAAATCACACAACTTCCTAAAAAATCATGGGGGAAGAAACGCAGTTAAAGGATTGGCTATTCGTAAAACTGACAGGCCGCTGGATATTAATTCTAGCCGTTGCTGCCTCTCTGGGCACTACCGCCTTGGGTTTATACAAGTTTAACGAATTCAAGAACGCACAAAACAAACAGCCAGAACCCGTCGCCACCGCGCCAGCAAAAATCGAGGTGACAGCCTTGGGGCGTTTAGAACCGCAAGGCGAACTGATAAAACTCTCTGCGCCTAGTTCTTTGGAAGGAACGCGGGTGGCACGCTTGCTGGTGAAACAGGGAGATAAAATTGAAAACGGGCAAATAATTGCCTTTTTGGATAGCTACGAACAGCGTTTGGCATCTTTGGAAGAAGCCAAAAGACAAGTGCAAATTGCCCAAGCTAATCTGGCTAAAGTAAAAGCTGGGGCAAAAGCGGGGGAAATTGGGGCGCAGAAAGCTGAAATCACTCGCTTGCAAGCACAACTGGATGGAGAGAAGAAAACTCAACTCGCCACCATCGCCAGACTGCAAGCACAACTGGATGGAGAGAGAAAAACTCAACTCGCCACCATCGCCAGACTGCAAGCGCAACTCGATGGGGAAAAGAACGCTCAAAAGGCAGCTATTGCTAGGCTGCAAGCGCAACTCGATGGGGAGAGGAAAACTCAACTTGCCACCATCGCCAGACTGCAAGCGCAACTCGACGGGGAAAGGAAAACTCAACTTGCTACTATTGCGAGATTGCAAGCGCAACTGGATGGGGAGAGAAAAACTCAACTTGCTACTATTGCGAGATTGCAAGCTCAGCAGAACAATGCGGTAGCGGAATTTGAACGCTATCAAATCCTATACAAACAAGGTGCTATCGACACTTCCAGATTTGACAGTAAACGTTTGGAATTGGAAACTTCCCAACAGCAGGTAAATGAAGCGCAAGCTAGTCTGAAAAGGACTCTGGAAACTCTGATTCAGCAAATTAATGAGGCGCAAGCTACCCGCAACCAAAGTGAGGGAACTTTGCGAGAGCAGATTAATGAAGCTAAAGCTAATTTGACGAAGACCGATCGAACTTTGATTGAGCAGATTAATGAAGCTAAAGCTAATTTGACGAAGACCGATCGAACTTTGATTGAGCAGATTAATGAAGCTAAAGCTACGCTGATCAAGACAGAACAAACTTTAGTTGAGCAGATTAATGAAGCCCAATCGACGCGCAGCCAAACTATAAATACTTTGCTCGAACAAATCGAGCAGGCTAAAGCAACTTTAAACCAAATTGCCGAGGTGCGCCCGACGGATGTGCAAGCGGCGCAAGCGGAGATCGATAAAGAGATGGCTACAGTCAGAAAGGCACAGACAGATTTGGATTTGGCTTCTGTGCGATCGCCCCTCGTCGGTCAGGTTTTGAAAATTAATGCCCGTCCCGGCGAACGCATCGGCGATAATGGCATTATCGAACTCGGACAAACTGACCAAATGTATGTAGTGGCAGAAGTTTATGAAACCGAAATCGATCGGGTGCGTTTGGGTCAACCGGCTAGTGTTTCTAGCAGCGCTTTCACTGGTAAATTAAAAGGAACTGTTGACCAACTCGGTTTAAAAATAGGCAAGAAAAATATTCTTAATGATGACCCCGCAGCCGATCAAGATGCTAGAGTCGTGGAAGTAAAAATTCGTCTCGACGAATCCGATAGCAAGCGAGTCGCCGGCTTGACTAACTTGCAGGTGGAAGTGGCAATTGATGTTTCGCCGACCTCATCTAATAATACGGATATTCCAGAGATATCTCCAGCGGGGGAACGGGGGAGTGGGGGAGCAGAGAAACAATCAATTATGAACAATCAACTATGAAAGTACCTCTAGCATGGCTCCAACTGACTCGCGAAAAAATGCGCCTCGTAGTTGCACTGGCAGGGATCGGTTTTGCCGACTTGCTTATGTTTATGCAACTGGGTTTTAAAACTTCTTTGTTTGAAAGTGCGATCGCTATTCACAAGCGCTTTCAAGGAGACTTGGTTTTAATCAGTCCTCGCTCGGAATTTATCGCCCAAATGGTGAGCTTTCCTCGCACTCGTTTGTATCAAGCGAAAGGATTTGAAGGTGTAGAATCGATTAGCTATTTGTATATTGCACCGGGAAAATGGAAAAATCCAGCTAATCCCAGTTACAATCGCTCGATATTTATTTTCGGTTTCGATCCGGAAAGACCAGTTTTTGATATGCCAGAAGTTAATCAGCAACTGGATAGGATAAAATTGCCGGATGTTTATCTATTTGACCGCAAATCTAGGGCTGAATTTGGGCCTGTGGCCGAGCAATTTGAAAAAGGAAATCCTGTTGTAACTGAATTAAGCGATCGCAAAATCAAAATAGGAGGATTGTTTGACCTTGGCGTGTCGTTTGCAGCCGATGGGAATGTCATCACCAGCGATTTGAATTTTATTCGCGTTACCAAACGCTCTATGGACACAATTGATGTGGGTTTTATCAAACTAAAACCGGGTGCAGACCCGCAAGCTGTCCTGGAAAATATGCAGAAAAAGTTGCCCGACGACGTGAAAGTGCTGACGATGGAAGGGTTTATTCAAATGGAGAAAAAATACTGGGAAACCGGCACAGCGATCGGCTTTATTTTTGGTTTGGGTGTAGCGATGGGATTTATTGTTGGCATCGTGATTGTTTATCAAATACTTTATACCGATGTGGCAGATCATTTGCCTGAATATGCTACACTAAAGGCTATGGGATATACCGACTTGTATCTTTTAGGTGTGGTATTCCAAGAAGCAATTTTACTTTCAATATTAGGCTACATTCCCGGATTTGTGATTTCTTTGGGATTGTACAATCTCGCTAAAAGTGGCACTGGTTTACCGATGGGAATGACCTTCGATCTGGCATCAACAGTGTTTGTATTAACGGTCGTGATGTGCTTTGTATCGGGTGCAATAGCAGTGCGTAAACTACAAGGCGCAGATCCGGCGGATATCTTTTAATATCAAGTCAAAAGTCAAAAGTCAAAAAAGAGAATGGGCTAGTGGGACTTGACCGCTTATAAATAAACAACGAACAATCACCAATGAGCAATCAACCAGTTGTTTTAATTGAAAATCTCAACCATTACTTTGGGCAAGGTTCCCTCAAAAAACAAGCTTTATTTGATATTAACCTAGAATTAAGAAGGGGAGAAGTTGTCATCTTAACCGGGCCGTCAGGGTGTGGAAAAACCACCTTACTAACGTTAATTGGGAGTTTGCGATCGCCTCAAGAAGGCAGCTTGAAAATTTTAGGCCGAGAAATGCGGGGTGCCGGCAAAAAACAACAAGTAGAAATTCGTCGGCAGATTGGCTATATTTTCCAAGCACATAACTTGCTGAAATGCTTAACTGCCGAACAAAATGTGCGAATGTCGATGGAACTGCACAATGGCATTTCTGTACGAGAAGTGAAAGCAAAATCGGTGGCTATGCTAGAGGCTGTAGGCTTGGGAAATCGAGTCGATTACTATCCGGATAACCTTTCTGGGGGACAAAAACAACGGGTAGCGATCGCACGCGCCTTAGTAAGTCATCCCAAATTAGTTTTAGCAGACGAACCCACCGCTGCGCTAGACAGCAAATCAGGTCGCGATGTCGTGGAATTAATGCAGCGTTTGGCCAAAGAACAGGGGTGTACCATCTTAATGGTGACTCACGACAACCGCATTTTAGATGTAGCCGATCGCATCGTTAGTATGGAAGACGGTCGTTTGATCCAAGATACAACCGCAGCCCTTGCATCTCATAGTTAGCCGACAGGAGAATTTTTTACAGGACTTACGCCTCTTGTGACTCAATTGATATCAAAAAACTATAACCCATTGCTTTATTGGACTATTGCCTGCCATAAATGCGTTTTCGATCGCACCGCTCGGTTTCGGAATAACCACGCGGGCGCTGATGCAAATCGGGTTAGTCTGAGCAATTTTAGATTTTAGATTGAGGATGAACGGTAAAAATGCGTTGCAGTACACCCAATCCCCAATCCCCAATCTTACCAGAAGCCAATTCTAAACCGCCGTTTTTAGCGCAAGCGATCGCACTCCTAATGAAATCATTGTCTTAGTTACACCTAACATCATTGATGAATAGTTTTTCGGAGTTCTATCCACGCTGCACTTGAGGGCGAACTACTTACCTGCGTTTTTATTATTAATTGGATTCGGTTTAGCATTAGTGGGATTCGGTTTAGCATTAGTGGGATTCGGTTTAGCCCCAGCAGCTGGCGCTTTCTTCTGAGCTGGCGGCGTTCCGCGTTTGGGCGGCGGCGGTGGCGGGTCAGGTAACCCCCCTGGCCCTCCTCTTTTAGTGGCAAAACTAACATTTACCCCTTCATTAGATTGCTCTATCACCAGCAAAGGAGTAGGTTTAGCCTTCTGATCCCATTGCATATGTACAATGCGACCTTGAATCGTCGGTTGCCAAGTATCGTGGTCATCGGTCGGACTCAAGAAAGTTTCGATGCAATCGATGATTTGATTGATCGTCTGAGAAGTTGCTTGAGTCGGTAACTTCATTAAACGGATTTGAATGCGGAAAAGAACTCCTTTTTTCGACTTGGGGTTGTCTGCTACTTGATACTCCACATCAAACATTTCATCTACTTGCCGTCCCGCATTAGCGGTACTACCAGTAGCCGCAGTTGGTGCAACTTGAGAGGGACGCAGCGCCTGGGAAATTTTATCTTTGACCTTCACCTTAATTTGATTGACAACTGCAAAGTGGAAGACTTCCTCTGCCATCCGCATCCGCAAATAATCCAGGTTAAACTCTCGCGAATGAACCAAGTCCGGATTAGTTTCCATTTTCCGAATCGTTTCCAGGGCCAGCTTTAATTTTTTATCGGTTTCTCGCGTTCTGAATTCTTCAAACCGCAGTTTCTTTTTCAATCTGCTCAGCTGCCAAAAAAAGTACCCGCCCGCACCGACAAGAGCGATCGCCAACCCCATAGAGATTGTCATCCACGGGAGGTCTGGGGGCGAATCTTTGGGTTTGGCAACGGGTGGTCTTTGAGCCAGCAATGGTTCTACGAGAATAATGGGATTTGACATATTAGGTAGCAGTTACATTTACACCTGTTTATAGAATGCCCCTAAGACGGGTAATAGCATCAGTAAAATCACTAAAAACAAAGAAATTTCAGAGTATTAGGATTTATACGGTTAATTGTAGCTCTGTGAATCTATGTTTGAAATTTTACGCTATTTACAGTAAAGTACGGAAATGGTTTTTACTTACGAGGAGCAAGCACGACCGTTAAAGGTGCCGAGCCAGCACGGATTTATACTTTGCTTACAGACTGCGATCGTCTCCATCTGTGTAGTTTTTGCGAATTTTTGTCCCACGATTGCTCTCTCCCAGTCAATACTACCTGGATTTACGGGAAACCAAATTTCTTGTCTGTTCCCTCTGCTATATGCAAGTCATTCTCTCGCAACACTAGCCTAGCTTATTCAGCGGCTGGCGATCCTGGGCGCAAGATCTGCGCGTCGATGTGCAGCCCGATGAGGTAAAAAAAATTTTAAAACCGTTACCTGATAACAGAATTGAAGCTTTAATGACTGAAATACTCAAAGATCGCTCACTGTAGCACTTAGGGCTTTTTTGAGTCAATGGGGTTGGTTGTCCTGACCCTGTACAAGGGTGTGATGATTTTTTGCAACAAATAATACAATTTGACAATTTTTAATATGGAAGATACCACAGAAGGTCGCAAAATTCAAGCAGAAGTGCGGCTTTTGGAAGCGATGACCCTAGCGATCGCCCAGTCCCAGGATTTTCATACCGCACTGGGAGAAGCCTTGCGTCAGGTCTGCGAAGCGACAGGATGGAAGTATGGAGAAGTTTGGATTCCTCGCTTGGATGGCACCGCACTCGAATGCAGCCCAGTTTGGTACGGCAGTACTAACAATCTGGAGAAATTCAGAAAATTGAGCGAAGCATTGACGTTTCCTCATAACATAGGTCTACCCGGTCGAGTTTGGTCATCCAAGCAGCCAGAGTGGATTAAAGACGTTTCTAATGAACCAGATTCTATTTTTCTGCGCTGTCAGATGGCATTAGAACCCGGACTGAAAGCCGGGTTAGGAATACCCATACTCGATAGCGATCGAGTGCTGGCAGTTCTGGTATTTTTTATGTTTGAATCTCGTGAAGAAGACAATCAACTGGTAGATTTGGTTTCGGGGGTTGCCACTCAATTGGGTTCCCTGATCGCCCAGAAGCGGATGCAGGAGGTTTTGAAGACACAAGCGCGAGTGCTGGAAAGCATGGTAGAAGGTGTCAATATGTGCGACGAGAATGGATTTATATTTTTTACCAATGCAGCATTCGATGCGATGTTCGGATACGAGCGCGGTGAGTCGATCGGCAAACACATCTCAGATTTCGATGCCAATTCATCAGGAGAAAACGCTTGGCTTATAGAGCGAATAAACCAGCAGTTACAAATCCAAGGATCTTGGTGCGGGGAATTCAAAAATTGTAAAAAAGACGGCACGCCATTCATTACATATGTGAGGATAAGTGCCTTGGAAATTTCCGGAAAAAAGTATTGGATTTGCGTTCGAGAGGACATCACCGATCGCAAAATCGCAGAAGAGGAATTGCAAACAAGTAAGCGAAGGCTGGCCAACTTGATCGATTCCCTTCCCGGTATTGCTTTTTCCTGTGCAAACGATCCTCAATGGTCGATGAAATACCTCAGCGAAGGTTGCCTTGATTTAACTGGGTATAAAAGTGAAGAACTCTTAGGTGATGGAATTTCTTATAATGCTCTCACGCATCCGGAAGATTTACCGAAAGTTTTGAATGCCATTAAGGAAGCAGTAAGCAAAAAGCAACCTTATGTAGTAGAGTATCGAATTAATACAAAATTTGGCTTAGAAAAATGGCTGTGGGAAAAAGGAAGGGCAGTATTTGATGAAAAAGGGGAAGTGCGGGGACTCGAAGGTTTCATCACCGACATCACCGATCGCAAACGTGCCGAGGAAGCATTACTGCAAGAGCGCAACTTTGTTTCTGCAATCCTTGACACTGCTAGCAGTTTAGTAGTAGTTCTTAACCAAGAAGGAAAAGTTATTCGTTTGAATCGAGCTTGTGAAAAAACAACAGGATACCTATTTGATGAACTCAGGCATAAGTATTTCTGGGATATATTTTTGATTCCGGAAGAAAACAAGCAAGTTAAAGCTATATTTGAGGATTTACAAGCGGGTAAGTCGTTAAACCAGCATGAAAATTACTGGTTAACGAAAGACGGCAGCCTCCGACTGATTGCCTGGTCTAACAGTGTCCTCCTCGATGCCGATGGTTCCGTGAAATACATCATTGCGACTGGAATTGATATAACCGATCGCAAACAGGCAGAAGAAGCTTTGCGGCAGGCAGAACGCCAGTATCGCAGCATTTTTGAAAATGCTGTCGAAGGTATTTTCCAAACCACGGTAAATGGACATTACCTGATCGCAAATCCCATGTTAGCTCGAATTTACGGCTACGATTCACCATCAGAGTTGCTATCAGCTCTCACCGATATCGAGCATCAACTTTACGTAGACTGCAATCGCCGTGCTGAATTTATGAGCTTGGTCAAAGAACGGGGTGCTGTGTGGGGTTTTGAGTCGCAAGTTTATCGCAAAGACGGTAGCGTAATTTGGATTTCCGAAAATGCTTACGCGCTTTATGATGGTGAGGGTCGATTGGTGGGTTATGAAGGCACTGTTGTAGATATTACTGAGCGGAAGCGAGCAGAAGCGACAATTCAATATCAAGCATATCACGACTTGCTGACCAACTTGCCCAACCGCAACCTATTTAACGATCGCCTCGATTTATCCCTGGCAAATTCCCATAGAAATCATAACAAGCTGGCGGTAATGTTTTTGGATTTGGATTGTTTCAAGACGATCAACGATACTCTAGGTCATGCTGTGGGCGATCGTTTATTGCAACTTGTAGCAGAACGATTAACAAGCTGCTTGCGAGAAGGGGATACAGTCGCTCGGTGGGGAGGCGATGAATTCACTATATTACTGCCTCAAATTCATAGTTTGCAAGAAGTTGGCAAAGTTGCTCAAAGACTTGTAGATGCCTTCAAGCTGCCTTTCAATTTACAAGATGCCGAACTTTATATCAGTAGCAGCATTGGGATTGCTCTCTATCCCCATGACGGTCAAGATTTGCAAACCCTCTTAAAAAATGCAGATATGGCTTTATATAAAGCCAAAGAGAATGGACGAAATAACTATCAGTTTCACATCGAAGATAATAATTTACAAAATTCTGTTAAACCGATGAAGAAACGGAAAGCGCGATCGCCAGCTTGAACGGATGCGAAACCGGGTTTCTTTGCTTCTCAATGTCGATATTTTGTGACGATCGCTTGCAGAAACCCGATTGCTGGGATGATTGCGATCGCGGATGAGAAACCGGGTTGATTTGCTTTTCAATGTCGATAAAAGATGACATAATTGACGCGAATGCACAAAATACTGTACAATAACACAGAATTATCAATGCTTTTAAAAGTTACCAACAAAGCGTTAATTTTTCTGAAGAGGGCAGCCTTTGCAAGGAAAACAAATTAAGCACGAACTAGACTCTCTAATCAGAGCAGCATCTTCAGTAGATCCCTGTTTAGCGAAAAAATTAGATGAAATAAACCGCTGGATAAAGGATGTCAAACCAGGTTCCGTAACTGCCAAAAAGTTTTTAACAGCATTTCTGCTACAGCTAATCGCAGATGCGAGAGTTTGGTTGAGCATCAAAGCATTGGCAGAAACAGCCGATCGAGAATTGGCATTTGAGCAGATGACCCCAACAGAAAAGTATTGGTACACCGATCTCTTCGCCAAATGGCTAAACGAAAACGACCCAAAGTTTTATATTTGGAGGCAAAAACTGATGGCGGAAGAGTTCAATCAACCTGATGCTAAGATAATTCAATCTCTGGCAGAGCATATTATACAGCGAGGCGGTACGGTTTGGCACTGCTATATTGCCGATCTTTCTATGGCAACGGATTTAATTGTCAGTTATCGGCAAAAAGTGCCTCTGTGTCTGCAAGTGACTAGCCTTGGGGAGGAATTCTCTCAAGAAAAATATGACAGTTGGAAAAATACTCTTGAGATGTGGGAAATAGACAGAGGGCTATTCCTGAGTTATAATCCCGGTTTACAGTATTTTGTTACTCAGCTAGTAAATTTGGCACTATATAATAGCGATAATCTCAAAGCAGGAAGCTATATAAAATTCCCTTAAAAAGGGTAATAAGACTGGAGCGATCGAGTAAAGCTATAATTAAGAGAGGATAGAAAAATCTACTATTTATGCCTACAGGAAGAATAACTGATAGTCAAAATAAATTAGAAAAATTCGCAGAAGCTTTAGACAAAGCCCGGAAGATGCAGCAGGAATGGATAACTTACGGGCTTGACTTTGTTGACCTTTACGTGCGGGATGCGGACGGAGATTGGTTGACAAACTGGGGGGAAGCGGAACGCTCTGAAGTGGCTGGGACTGGGAAAGATGAGTGAAAAAGTCAAAAGTCAAAAGTCAAAAGTCAAAAGTCAAATGCTTGCTGTGAATTGGTTCTGGCGTTTTAGGATGCCCTAACCTCCCTGGCGGTTGCTATATTGTGAGTAACGATGCGATTAATGCCACAAGTCAGGTTGCGATCGTGGTTCCTTGCAGCGCTGAATTTGCCCGCTCAAAGTTTTCTATTTTAAGCAGAATTAGTAGAAGTATCTGAATCTTTAGATAACGGCATCACCAAAATTTTATCGACGCGATTGCCATCCATATCCATCACTTCAAAACGGAAATTGCGCCATTCAAAATGATCGGCAGCAGTGGGAATACGACCTAAATTGGTAATCACAAAACCGCCCATTGTGTGATAGTTACCGCGACGATCTTCTGGCAATTCCTCGATATCGAAAAGTTCCAAGAAATCTTCCACCGGCAACATTCCATCCAACAACCAGGAACCATCTGCGCGTTGTACAGCTTGCGGTTCGTCCTGCTGATAAATAGAGGGGATATCGCCCACAATAGCGACTAAAATGTCGTTGACGGTAACTAATCCCTGGATGACACCGTATTCGTCTACTACTAGGACGATGTGGGTGCCGGATTGCTTGAACATTTCCAGGACTTTTAATCCCCGCGTGCTTTCTGGCACAAATAAAGGCCGTCGCAACAAGGCAGTTAAGTCGAGCGGCTGACCTGTCAGAGAACGGGATAGCAAATCGGTAACTTGTACCACGCCCAAAACATTATCCAGCTCGCGTTGGCAAACTAGAAGACGCGAATGTCTGCTATCGATCATCTTTTGTCTGTTCGTTTGGGCAGAGTCGTCCATATCAAGCCAAACAATATCCGGTCGCGGGGTCATAAAGGCGCTGACAGGTCGATCGCCCAAACGAAACACCCTTTCCACCATATCTTGTTCGGCTTCTTCAAACGTTCCCGCCTCCGTACCCTGTTCGATCAAAACCCTGATCTCTTCTTCCGTAACTTCCGGTTCTGTGGAAGGTTTGACGCCCAACAGTCGCACCGCCATATCGGTCGAGGAACTTAACACATGAACGATCGGGGATGTAATTTTAGCCAACATCCGCATAGGAATAGCAACCGCAGCGGCGATCGGTTCCGGATTGTTTAACGCTAACCGTTTGGGCAGCAGTTCGCCAATCACCAACGTCAGATAGGTGATAATTAAAATCGCTAGTATCGATGCGATCGCTTCCTTATATTCTGCTGTCTGCGGGATCGCACCGAAAATAGGCGCTACTCTCTTAGCGATTACCGATTCGCCGAACGCACCCGACAAGATAGCTAGGAGTGTGATACCAATCTGAACCGCAGACAAAAACTGATTCGGGGAATTAGCCAGTTGCAAAGCAACGCGGGCCTTAGCATCGCGATCGGCCATCTGCTGCAACCGCACCTTCCTGGCCGAAATAATGGCCAGTTCCGACATCACAAAAAGGCCGTTGGCGATAATCAGTAAGAAAACGATCGCGATTTCGATAGTTGGGGACATTCCGAAAAGGGGTTAGAAAGTCACTCAGTCAAAAGTCACTCAGTCAAAAGTCAAAAGAAAAAATTCGTTTTACTTCTTTTTGCGCTTGATATCCTTCATCCTTATTATCCTTGCTTTGTGTTTTATGGAAAGGCTCTCAAGGTGGATATACAACATATTAGTTGCTCAGGACTGCCAAGTATCGGCGGGACTGGGAAAATTTTGAGTTTTTAGAGGCTGGTTTGGCCGATCTGTTTCAATGGCCACAGAGATAGACCATAAACTCGCCCCTACTCGCTTTTACTGCTTTTTTCCAACGCCATAAACCCCAGTCCCTTTTTTTGACTTTTGACTGAGTGACTTTTGACTTTTCACCCAAAGCGATCGGTAACTCATCGAACCTGCCTTCTAAAATGGTGGAGGTACCCAACCATAGTAACTTTAAGAGCGAGTTGAGCAGTTCTAGAACACATGGCCTTTTCCTCCATCATTAGGGCATTAGGGCGATCGCCCCTCACAGCAGAAATCCTCACCAAGCTAAATCGCACACAATGCGTGCGGCTTTCCGGCATCCCCCGTCTCCCGAAGGGATTGGTCGCCTCCGCCCTAGCGCAAACAGAGGGGCGGAATTTGTTCGTAGTAACTGCAACTCTGGAAGAAGCCGGACGCTGGACAGCCCAGCTAGAGGCGATGGGTTGGCAGACCGTAAATTTTTATCCCACCTCGGAAGCAACGCCCTACGAACCGTTTGACCCGGAATCGGAAATGATTTGGGGACAGATGCAGGTGCTGGCCGATTTGGTCAATTTTAGATCTTCGATTTTAGATTTTGGATTGGGGTCTGCTGATGAGAATACAGAGACTCCTTCTTTTCAAGAAGAATCCAACAATCTAAAATCCAAAATCCAAAATCCAAAATCGAATTGGGCGATCGTCGCGACAGAAAGGGCCCTGCAACCCCACCTGCCGCCGAGGGAAGCTTTTCAACCCTACTGCCTCACCCTTCAAATAGGACAAAATTGGGATTTAAACGCATTCAGCGATAAACTAGCCCAGTTGGGATACGAACGAGTTCCCCTGGTAGAAACAGAAGGGCAGTGGAGTCGGCGCGGCGATATTATTGATGTATTCCCGGTTTCGGCTGAGCTGCCGGTACGGTTGGAATGGTTTGGCGACGAGTTGGAAAAGATGCGGGAGTTTGCACCCGACTCGCAGCGATCGATGGATAGCATCAAGCAGCTGATCCTCACGCCTACCGATTTCGGCCCGATCGTCATGGCATCGCTGACAAAAGAAAAAGGCGATCGCATTAAAAATTTTCTATCTCCAGAAGAACAAGAAAAATTCGACGCTGGTAATCCACCAGAAGGCGTGCGTCGATTTCTCGGTATAGCTTTTGACAAACCCGCCTCCCTACTCGACTACTTACCGCCAAATACCTTAGTGGCAATTGATGAACCAGATCAATGTCGCGCACACGGCAATGTCTGGATCGAACACGCAGAAGAACAATGGAATCAATTGCAAATTGGAAAAAAAGTTAAATCTGAAATCTCAAATCTGCAATCTGAAATAACCCTCCCCCGCATTCATCGTTCTTTTGATGATTCCTTGACCGCAACAGAAAGCTTTCACTGCACTCATTTATCCGAACTCGCAGAAGAAAATAACAGCAGCCTCAATCTTTCCAGTCGTCCAGTTCCCACAACGCCGCATCAGTTTGCCAAAATAGCAGAAATTCTGCGCGGCGAACTCGCTAGAAACTTCTCTGTTTGGATTGTTTCCGCGCAACCTTCTCGTTCTGTTTCCCTACTGCAAGAACACGACTGTCCTGGCCAATTTATTCCCAATCCCCGCGACTATTTAGCGATCGACAAGCTACTCGTGCAACACACTTCTGTAGCAGTGAAATATTCGGGATTGGCAGAACTGGAAGGCTTTATTTTACCCACCTTCCGGTTAGTTGTCGTAACCGATCGCGAATTTTACGGACAGCATACCCTCGCCACACCCAGTTATGTACGCAAGCGACGCCGCGCCGCATCCAAACAGGTCGATCCCAACAAACTGCAACCGGGGGATTATGTAGTTCACCGAAACCACGGCATCGGCAAGTTTATCAAGTTAGAAAAGCTGACAATAAATTACGAAACTCGCGAATATTTGGTAGTGCAATATGCGGATGGTTTGCTGCGAATAGCAGCAGATCAGTTAAACGCATTATCCCGATTTCGCACTTCCGGGGATAAGCCTCCAGAACTTAACAAAATGTCTGGCAAAGCCTGGGAAAATACCAAAAGTAAAGTTCGCAAATCTATTAAAAAGTTAGCAGTTGATTTGCTGAAATTGTATGCCCAACGCGCTCAACAGGAAGGTTTCGCCTATCCACCAGATAGTCCCTGGCAACAAGAATTAGAAGATTCTTTCCCATACCAACCTACTCCAGATCAGTTGAAAGCAACGCAAGATGTGAAGCGGGATATGGAATCGCCCCGACCGATGGATCGATTGGTGTGTGGGGATGTGGGTTTTGGCAAAACCGAAGTAGCAATTCGAGCCATATTTAAAGCGGTAACCGCAGGAAAACAGGTAGCTTTTCTTGCGCCGACAACGGTGTTGACCCAGCAGCACTATCATACATTGAAAGAACGTTTTGCTCCTTATCCGATTAATGTGGGATTGCTGAACAGATTCCGCACCGAAGAAGAAAAGCGAGATATTTTACGGCGACTGACAACTGGTGAATTGGATGTAGTTGTGGGAACGCAGCAATTGTTAGGAAAAGGGGTAGCTTTCCGAGATTTAGGTTTGCTGGCGATCGATGAAGAACAGCGATTTGGTGTCAATCAAAAAGAGAAAATTAAAACCCTAAAAACGCAAGTCGATGTGCTGACGCTGACAGCGACTCCGATTCCGCGCACTCTTTATATGTCGCTGTCGGGAATTAGGGAAATGAGTTTGATTACGACACCGCCACCTTCCCGACGTCCGATAAAAACTCATCTCTCACCCTACGATTTGGAGGCGATACGCACTGCGATTCGTCAAGAACTCGATCGCGGCGGACAGGTGTTTTATGTGGTGCCGAGAATTGAGGGGATTGAGGAAACGGCTGCTAAACTAAGGGAGATGGTGCCGGGGGCAAGATTGGCGATCGCGCACGGTCAGCTAGACGAATCCGATTTGGAAACAACAATGCTGTCTTTCAGCAATGGGGAAGCAGATATCCTCCTTTGCACTACCATCATTGAATCCGGTTTGGATATTCCGCGAGTCAATACGATTTTGATCGAAGATGCCCAGAAATTTGGCCTCGCCCAATTGTACCAGCTGCGCGGTCGCGTCGGTCGGGCGGGAATTCAAGCCCACGCATGGTTATTTTATCCGAAACAAAGTCAGCTAACCGATACGGCGAGACAGCGTTTGCGTGCAATTCAGGAGTTTACCCAGTTGGGGTCTGGGTATCAACTCGCGACGCGAGATATGGAAATTCGCGGTGTGGGTAATTTGTTGGGTGTGGAACAGTCGGGTCAAATGGATGCGATCGGTTTTGACCTGTATACTGAAATGTTGCAAGAAGCAATTCGGGAAATTCGCGGTCAAGAAATTCCCAAGGTTGACGATACCCAAATCGATCTCAGTCTTACCGCTTTTATCCCAGCCGATTATATTACCGATTTGGATCAGAAGATGAGCGCTTATCGCGCTGTGGCGGCGTCTACTTCTCAGGAAGAGTTAAATCAAATTGCGGCAGATTGGAGCGATCGCTATGGGCCCATCCCCAAACCCGCCCAACAAATGCTCAAAGTTATGCAACTCAAGCAAATCGCCAAGAAATTAGGTTTTTCGCGCATCAAGCCGGAAGGCAAACAACACGTTATCCTGGAAACACCGATGGAAGAACCCGCCTGGAACTTACTCGCCGCTAATTTGCCAGAACATCTGCAATCGCGTTTTGTTTATTCTCGCGGCAAAATAACTATTCGCGGTATGGGAGTTCAAAGTGCCGATCAGCAGTTGGATAATTTAATTAATTACCTGGGTAAAATGCAAGTAGTACTGCCAGAACCTGCTTTGCTGTGAAAATCTGAAAGTAAGTTTACGAAATCCTTTGTAGGGGCGAAGCATTTGGGCGATAATTTTTCGTTCTCACCAAAATATTTGTCACCAAATGCTTCGCCCCTCCCTAGAGCGCCAGTCCAGTAAAAGAGGTTGACAAAAACAACATATTGTATACTTGGCTTTAGACCCCGGCAGGGCGAAGCATTTGGACAGAAAATCTTGGGTTTTGTGTAATAAATTGTCGCCCAAATGCTAAGCGCATCCGCGCCGCTTCGCGAACGCCCCTACACAAATACATATTTCGTTCTTTCTGTCAATTTTTTCTACTGGACTGGCGCTCTATCCCCTATTTCCTAACCCCTAGCCCCTAGCAGATCGGAAGAGC